>DASYTU010000242.1:0-25910 GCA_036001925.1 Actinoplanes sp. | reverse complement strand
ACGATGCGGGCCCGCGGCGTCAGGCCGTACCGGTCGACCGCCTCCTCGCTCGCGACCACGACGGCGGCCGCGCCGTCGGACAGCGGCGACGACGAGCCGGCCGTGACGACGCCACCGGTTCGGAAGACCGGGCGCAGCGCGCCGAGCTTGTCCAGCGTCGTCGACCGGCGCGGTATCTCGTCGACGCCGGCGTCGCCGACCGGCGTGATCTCGGCATCGAGTCGGCCCGCGTCGATCGCCGCGATCGCTCGCCGGTGGCTGCGCAGCGCGAACGCGTCGCTGTCGTCCCGGGAGATGCCGTCGAGCGTGGCGATCTCCTCGGCGGTCTCACCCATGCTGAGCGTGATCCGGCGGACCTCCGGGCCGGTGCCGGCCGCGTCGTCCGCGGCGCCGAAGCGGCCCGTGCCGGCCGCCTCACCCGCGGCGCCGACGCGGCCGGTGCCGGCCACCTCACCCGCGGCGCCGACGCGGCCGGTGCCGGCCGCCTCATCCATGGCGGCGAAGCGCGGGTTGGTGAAGCGCCAGCCCAGCGAGGTGTCGACGACCTCGCCGGGCCGCGCCCACGGCGTGCCGGGCTTGGCCATCACCCACGGCGCGCGAGTCATCGACTCGACTCCGCCGGCCACGACGACGTCGGCCTCGCCGGCGCGGATGGTGTTCGCCGCCGAGACGATCGCGGTGAGGCCGCTCGCGCAGAGCCGGTTGACGGTGTAGCCCGGAGTCGCGTCCGGCAGTCCCGCGAGCAGCACGGCCATCCGGGCGACATTGCGGTTGTCCTCGCCGGCCTGGTTGGCGGCGCCCAGAACCACCTCGTCGACCGCATCGTCCGGGATCCCGCCGCGCCGGACCGCCTCGCGGACCACCAGCGCGGCGAGGTCGTCCGGCCGTACGCCCGCGAGCGCCCCGCCGTACTTGCCCTGCGGGGTGCGGACGCCGCCGACCAGGTACACCTCAGGCATCGGCGCCGACCTCGTCCGTGACGTGGTGGCGCGTCTGGAGCGTGAAGAACCGCCCGGCGACGAACCAGTCGTCGGTCAGCGACGCGGTCGCGGCGGGGTTCGCGGCCGAGCCGTGCAGATCGCTGAACGCCGCGGTCTGGTTCACGAAGACGCCATCGCTCAGGTTTTCGGACAAATGCACGCCCGCGTCCAGGGCGGCCTCGCGAGCGGCGGCGATGACGTCCGGCGAGGACGAGTACACCGACGCGGTCAGCGCGCCGTGGTGCCGGACCGTCTCGACGAACACCTCGAGGCTGTGCGGCGTGGAGTCGGTGGCGATGACGAACGAGACCGGGCCGAACCACTCCCGGGTGTAGACCTTCTCGTCGGCCGCGTCGAGCCGCACGATCACCGGGGTGCGGATCGTCGCGTCCGGCCACGCCTCGTCGGTGACCTCGGTCGACGGGTGGACGACACTCGGTGCCGCGCTCGCCTCGGTCAGCCGGGCCAGCACGCCGTCGTTGACGATCGCGCCGAGCGTGCCGGCGGCCCGCTTGGGGTCGCCGAGCAGCTTGTCGATCGCGCCGGCCAGGTCCGCCGCGAACTCGTCGACGCCGCGGTGGCCGGCGTCGGTATCGATCCCGCCCTGGGGCACCAGCAGGTTCTGCGGGGTGGTGCACATCTGTCCGCTGTACAGCGACAGCGAGAACGCCAGGTTGCGCAGCATGCCCTTGTAGTCGTCGGTGGAGTCGACGATGACCGTGTTGAGGCCGGACTTCTCGGCGTAGACCACGGCTTGGCGGGCGTTCGCCTCGAGCCAGTTGCCGAACTCGCTGGAGCCGGTGAAGTCGACGATCCGTACGTCGGGGTGGGTCGCCAGGGTGACCGCGATGCCGTCGCCCGGCTCCTCGACGGCCAGGGTGACCAGATTGGGGTCCTGGCCCGCCTCGGCCAGGACCTCGCGGGCGACCTGGACCGTGATGGCGAGCGGCAGCACGGCGCCCGGGTGCGGCTTGACGATGACCGGGTTGCCGGTGACCAGGCTGGCGAACAGCCCGGGGTAGGCGTTCCAGGTCGGGAACGTGGTGCAGCCGATGACCAGCGCGACGCCGCGGCCGACGGCGGTGCTCGTCTTGACCAGGCGCAACGGATCGCCGCCGCGCTGCGGTTTCGTCCACGTCGAGGTGACCGGCATGCGCGTGGTGGCGGCGAGCGCGTGGGCCACCGCCTCGAGCGCGCGGTCCTGGGCGTGCGCGCCACCGGCCTGGAAGGCCATGACGAACGCCTGCCCGGTGGTGTGCTGCACAGCCTGGGCCATCTCGAAGATGCGCGCGTTGATCCGCTGCAGGATCTCGGCCGCGACGCCCGCGCGGCCCTGCGGACCGGCGGCGCGCCAGGCCGGGGCGGCGGCGCGGGCCGCGGCGACCAGCGCGGACGGGTCCGTCTTGGGGTAGCGGATGCCGAGCTCGAGACCGTACGGCGAGCGCTCGGTCGCGACGCTGCCGGTGGCTCCCGGAACGTCGATCGGGAGGTCTTTGCCGAGCAGGGCCTGGAACGCCCGCTCGCCGTTCGCCGCGGCGTCCTCGCCGTAGACGGATTTGCTCGGTGACTCCGGATAGGCCGACCAGTAATCCCGGACGGCGGTCGCCTCGATGGCTCGGTCCAGCAGGTCGCGATGCGTCTCGTACCACTCGGCAGGGGTTGTCATCTGCGCTCCATTGCGGTTGGCTGTACTCATTATCTACCGTCCGTTCGGTCGGTAATCAAGAGCCGGCGCCGCACAGGAGACACATGGCACGCACCGCAGCGCACGACATGTTCGACCGGGACACGGCCTCCCGGAGCCTCGGCATGGAGCTCGTCGAGGCCGGGGACGGCGCCGCCGTCGTCCGGATGCGGGTCACCGATTCGATGGTCAACGGCCACGGCATGGTGCATGGCGGTTACGTATTCATGGTCGCCGACACGGCGTTCGCCTGCGCCTGCAACAGTCGCGGCCCGATCACCGTGGCGGCGGGCGCCGACATCACATTCCTGCAGCCTACGCGCGCCGGCGACGTCCTGGAGGCGCGAGCGCGGGAACGATCGACGAGCGGCCGCAACGGCGTGTACGACGTGACGGTGCTCTCCGACGGCGACGTGGTCGCCGAGTTCCGCGGTCGCAGCCGCGTGATCAGCCCGGGCCGGCCGTCGTGACCGCGACCGAAGCGAGCGAGGCGCTACCGGTACGCCGGCGCGGGCGCCCGGGGTACGACCTGGACGGGGTCCTGACCGCCGCGGTCCGGTTGTTCAACGAGCGCGGGTACGAAGCGACCAGCATGGGAGACCTGGCCGAGCGGCTCGGCATCACCAAGTCGAGCATCTACCACCATGTGACCAGCAAGCAGGATCTGCTGCGCATGGCGATCGACCACGCGCTGGACGGGCTGTTCGAGGCGGCCGACGAGGTCCGGGCTCTGGACGCCCCCGCGATCGACCGGCTCGAGCAGCTGATCCGGCGCAGCGTGCTGGTCCTCGCCGACCGGCTGGATTTCGTCACGCTGCTGCTCCGGGTCCGCGGCAACACCGCGGTCGA
Source organism: Actinoplanes sp. (assembly GCA_036001925.1). Classification (GTDB taxonomy): domain Bacteria; phylum Actinomycetota; class Actinomycetes; order Mycobacteriales; family Micromonosporaceae; genus Actinoplanes. The sequence goes on along the minus strand of DASYTU010000242.1, from coordinate 22,397 downwards.
GCAACGGGCGCTGAAGCGCCGCCGGGAGTTCGACGCGCGCGTCACCGAGCTGGTCCAGCGGGCGCAGGCCGACGGCAGCGTCCGGCCGGACGTAGATCCCGCGACCGCCGCCCGGCTGCTGTTCGGCATGGTCAATTCGCTGACCGAGTGGTACCGCCCGCGCCGCGGCGGCGCCGACGCCCTCGCGGACACGGTGACCGCGATCGCGTTCGAAGGATTGCGCACCAGAACCGAGTAGGAGACAGCCGTGCAGGATCGCTCCCCACGACCCGAAGACCTGGAACCCGTCGAACGCGCGTCCGTCGACGAGCTCCGGGCGCTGCAGCTGGAGCGGCTGCGGTGGTCGCTGCGGCATGCGTACGAGAACGTGCCGCAGTACCGCAAGATGTTCGACGAGCTGCAGGTACACCCTGACGACCTGCGCGAGCTGGGCGATCTGGCCGCGTTCCCGTTCACCGACAAGGCGGTGCTGCGGGCCAACTACCCGTTCGACATGTTCGCCGTGCCCCGCGATCAGATCTCCCGCCTGCACGCCTCGTCCGGCACCACTGGCCGGCCCACCGTCGTCGGCTACACGAAGCAGGACGTACGTACGTGGGCGCAGCTCATGGCGCGCTCGATCCGCGCCTCCGGTGGCCGGCCGGGCGACCGGGTCCACGTCGCGTACGGATATGGGCTCTTCACCGGCGGCCTCGGCGCCCACTACGGCGCCGAGGAGCTGGGCTGCACGGTCATCCCGGTGTCCGGCGGCATGACCGAGCGCCAGGTCATGCTCATCAACGACTTCAAGCCGGACATCATCATGGTGACGCCGAGCTACATGCTGGCGATCGTGGACGAGATGCGCCGGCAGGGGGTCGACCCGCGCGGCACGTCGCTCGCGGTCGGCATCTTCGGCGCCGAGCCGTGGACGGAGGACCTGCGCGGCGAGATCGAGCGGCAGCTCGACATCCACGCGCTCGACATCTACGGCCTGTCCGAGGTGATGGGTCCCGGGGTGGCCAACGAGTGCGTCGAGACCAAGGACGGCCTGCACGTCTGGGAGGACCACTTCTACCCCGAGATCATCGACCCGGCGACCGGCGACGTTCTGCCCGACGGCGAGCTCGGCGAGCTGGTGTTCACCTCGCTGACCAAGGAGGCGATGCCGGTCGTCCGCTACCGCACCCGTGACCTGACCCGGTTGCTGCCGGGCACGGCCCGCCCGATGCGCCGGATCGAGAAGATCACCGGGCGTACCGACGACATGATCATCCTGCGCGGCGTCAATCTCTTTCCCACCCAGATCGAGGAGCTGATCCTGCGTACGCCGGCGCTCGCCCCGCATTTCCAGTGCGTGCTGACCCGCGAGGGTCGGCTGGACGCGCTCACCGTGAAGGTGGAGCGCCGGCACGGCACGGAGGTGGCGGCCGCGGAGGCGGCGGGCCGGGAGCTGGCCGCGCTGGTGAAGAACACCATCGGGGTCAGCGTCGCGGTGGACGTGATCGAGCCGGACGGGGTCGAGCGCTCGATGGGCAAGATGCGCCGGATCGTGGACCAGCGCCCGAAGGGCTGACCGTGGAGGCCGGCCATTGACCTGGCCCCGGAACCCGGCGGTTAGCGTCCACCGTTCGCCCCTTCAGACGTGCGCCGGCCGGCGGTGGCGGTCTCGGCGGTGAGGACAGCCGCTGCGATCCTTCGGACGCGTTCGGGATCGGCGATCGTGTCGATCTCGGCGATCTTGCCGTCGGCCACGGTGAAGCTCATCACGGCGAACGGCCGTCCGCGCATGGTGACGATCACCCCGGGGGCCGCGTTCACCAGCGCGGGGTGTAGGCCTGCGGCTGGCAGGGCGCCGCCCAGGAGCGCTTGCCGGGCGACAGCATCGGCGCCGCGGATCACCACCGAGGCTGCGGGACGTTGGGCACCAAAGTCGGCTCGCGCCACGACGTCGGGGTGGAGCACGGCGACGAGGGCGTCGAAGTCACCTCCGCGCGCGGCGGCGAAGAAGGCGTCGACCACCTCACGCTGCCGGACAGGATCGGGGTCGGGAGCCGGCGTGCCGGCGCCCTTGACCCGGCGGCGTGCTCTGCTGGCGAGTTGCTTGGCCGCCGCGGGGGTCCGGCCGACTATGGGGGCGATCTCCCCGAACGGCAGCCCGAACATGTCATGCAGGACGAACGCCAACCTCTCGTCCGGCGTCAGCGTATCGAGCACGACCAGCAGGGCAAGGCCGACCGAGTCGGCCAGCAGCGCCTGCTCCTCCGGCTGCAACTCGCCCTCCGGGCTGATGACAGGATCAGGTATGTGCACCCCGAGAGGCTCCTCGCGCCGCCGGTTGCGCGAGCGCAACATGTTCAGGCACACGCGGCCCACGATCGTGGTCAGCCATCCGCCGATGTTCTCGACATCCGCGGCGCCCGATCGGCTCAGCCGCAGCCAGGTGTCCTGAACGGCATCGTCGGCCTCGGTGAGCGAGCCCAGCATCCGGTACGCCACCGCCCGCAAATGGGGCCGATGCCGCTCGAAATGACCCGCAAGCCACTCGTGGTCGTCCATGCCTCACCTCCGCGCGCTGCCGGGTGTCAACGTATTGACCCCCCGCACGCGGCGGAGGTGACAAGGATGCACACCTGCCGTCATCGGCGCGCCGCGGATGGTGACGCGTGTCACCTTCGTACGGCTGTTACATCCTGCCGGCCGGCCGGGGTCAATGCGGTGTAACCCCCCAATGACCGGCGAGGAGATCACCATGGACGCCCGATTCAACTACCACGGCAACACCGTTGCGGCGAAGTTTGCGAAGTACATCAACTCGGCGGGCGCAGTCGTGACTCAGTCGACTCTTCCGGCCGCCACGCAGGAGCTGGTGAAGATCCGGGCCAGCCAGATCAACGGCTGCGCCGCCTGCACCGACATGCACACCAAGGACGCCGAGCACGCGGGGGAGAGCTCAGTTCGGCTCAACCTCGTCGCGGTATGGCGGAAGGCAAAGGTCTTCACCGAAGCCGAGCGGGCCGCGCTCGAGCTTACCGAGCAGGGCACCCGCATCGCCGACGCCGCTGGTGGCGTCACCGACCACGCCTGGGCCACTGCGGCCAAGCACTACGACGACGACCAGCTCGCCGCGCTGGTGTCGCTCATCGCCCTCATCAACACCTACAACCGCATCAACGTCATCCTTCAGCAGCCCGGGGGTGAGTACCAGCCCGGCCAGTGGGGATGACCACCCATCTGCATCAGGGTGGGTGGGACAAACATCCAGCTCATGCGGAGATCGCCGGCGGCGCGGTACTTCCGCGGACGACGAGGCGCGGCCGCAGTACGACCTCCCGGCGCTCGACCCGGCCCTCGTCCAGGCGGGACACCGCGGCCGCGACCGCGTACCGGGCCTGCGTCGGGGCGTCCTGGTTGACCGTGGTCAGGTCGATGTGGGCGAGCCCCGCCAGGGTGCTGTCGTCGTACCCGACGACGGAGATCTCCGCCGGGACCGCCAAGCCGGAGCGGGTGAACGCGTCCAGGAGCCCGACGGCGCAGCGGTCGTTGGAGGCGACCACGGCCGAAGGCCGGTCGGGCGCCGCGGCCAGTACGCGCCCGGCCCGGCTGCCGCCCTCCTCGGTGTGGTCGCCCGGGATGATCCGGATCCACCGCGCGAGGCCGGCGCGGCGCATCGCCGCCCGGTAACCGCTCCGGCGGGCCGTGGCCACCACACCTCGACCGCCGTCGACGAACGCGATGCGCTCGTGACCGAGTTCGATCAGGTGCGACAACGCCTCCCCGACCCCCGCGTCGTCGCCGGTGCGTACGACGTCGACCCCGGCGTCGTCGACGCGCCGGCCGATCACGACCACTGGTACCTGCCCGGAGAGCTTTCCCAGGGCGGGCGCGGAGGCGTCCGGGCCGAGCAGGAGAACCGCCTCGCAGCGGAAGTCGAGCAGCGTCTCGATCGCCCGATCCTCATCGCGGTCCCGGGTGAGCGTCGACAGGACGACCTCGTAGCCGATCCGGTTCGCCTCGACGTGGATCTCCTCGACCAGCTCGGCGTGGAACGGGTTCCGGACGTCCAGCATCACGCCGAGCAGATGCCGGCGCCGGCGGGCGAGCAGGCTGGCGGTACGGTCCGGACGGTAGCCGAGTTCGGCGGCCGCCTCGAGTACGCGCTCGCGGGTCGCCGCGCTCGGACCGGGCGCTCCGCGCAGCACCAGCGACACCGACGCGGTGGAGACGCCGACGCGTGCGGCCACGTCTTCGAGCCGCGGTCGCTGGTCCATGAAAGAACCCCCTGTAACACCCTTGACACAAGCCGAGATCGACTCGGATAGTACTCGAAGTTAAAGCGCTTTAAGAGCGGGAGGCAACCCATGGCACCAGATTCGATCGGCGTCGCGGTGATCGGCGCCGGCATGGTCGGCCGGGCCCACGCCAACGCGTACCGCAACGCGCCGACCGTGTTCGCTACCGACCTGCCCCCGGTCCGGCTCGTCGCCATCGCTGACGCGCACGAGCCGTTCGCGATCGACGCCGCCAAGCGGTACGGCTTCGAGCGCACCGCCACCGACTGGCGCGCCATCGTGGACGCGCCCGACATCGACGCCATCTCGGTGGCCGTCGCCAACTCGCTGCACCGCGAGATCGTCGAGGCCGCCCTGGCCGCGGGCAAGCACGTGCTCTGCGAGAAACCCCTCGCGCCGAGCGTCGAGGACGCTCAGGCCATGGTGGACGCCGCCGCGGCGGCTCCGGGAAGCGTCAACGCCGTCGGCTTCACGTTCCGCCGCTCCCCCGCGATCAACGCGATCAAACAACAGGTCGAGCAGAGTCTGGGCACGGTGCGGCACGTGGTCGGCAACTACTGGTGCGACTACGGGTACGACCCGCAGCGTCCGATGAGCTGGCGCTACCTCGGCGGTCCCGGCTCCGGCGTACTGGCCGACATCGGCAGCCACATGGTCGACCTGGCGGAGTTCTTCTGCGGCCCGACCACCGGCGTGCAGGGCACTACGATGGCCACGCTGGTCAAGGACCGGCCCAAGCCGCTCGGCGTCGCCGTCGGCCACGCCGGCGGAGTGCAGCTCAGCGACGAGCGGGTGCCGGTCGAGAACGAGGACGTCTGCACCTTCACGACGACGTACGAGAATCACGCGGTCGGCACGTTCTCGCTGTCCCGGGTCGCCTACGGGCACGCCAACACGCTGCGGATCGACCTGTTCTGCGAGAACGGCAGCGCGGCGTTCGACATGACCCGGCCCGCCGAGTTCACCATCGTCGACGGCGGTCCGGCGCAGGCCGTCAACGGCGTGCGGCAGGTCTTCATCGGACCCTGGCACCCGTACATCGCGCAGGGCCTGCCGATGGACTTCCCGACCGTCGGCCACGGCCAGAACGACTTCTTCGTCTTCCAGGCGAAGGCGTTCCTGGACCAGATCGCTGGCGTCGAGGCCCTGCCGCGGTGCCCGGACATGGCGCACGGACTGCACAACCTCAAGGTGCTCGAGGCGGTCGTCGCGGCCACCGACAAGCCCGTCAGCCTGTAACGAGAGGACAGCCATGAAGCTCGGCGCGTACACCGCCTGCCTGCACGACCGCTCGATCGACGAGACGCTCAAGATCCTCTCCGAGCTCGGCCTCACCAGCGCCGAGATCAACACCGGCGGCTTCGTGGCCGCCCCGCACATCCCGATCGACGACATCCTCTCCAGCGCGAGCGCCCGCGAGGAGTACCTCGGCCGGTTCGCCCAGGCCGGCATCACACTGACCGGCCTCAACGTCAACGGCAACCCGCTCAACCCGGACCCGCGGGTCGGCCCGAAGCACGCTGAGGACCTGCGCCGCACGATCGAGGTGGCGGCGGCGCTCGGCGTGAAGCGGGTCGTCACCATGTCCGGCCTGCCCGGCGGCCACCCGGGCGCCACCGTCGCCAACTGGGTCGTCAACCCGTGGGACAGCCAGTGGCTCGACATCCTCGACTACCAGTGGCAGGAGGTGGCCGTGCCGTTCTGGAAGGACATCGAGGCCCGCGCGGCCGGCGCCGACGTCAAGGTGTGCATCGAGATGCACCCGCACAACCTCGTCTTCAACCCACCCACGCTGATGCGGCTCGTCGAGCAGACGAACGCCACCCACGTCGGCGCTGAGATGGACCCCAGCCACCTGTTCTGGCAGGGCATCGACCCGGTCGCGGCCGTGGAGTACCTCGACGACCTGGTCTTCCACGCGGCCGCCAAGGACACCCGGATCAACGCCGACAACGTCAAGCTCTTCGGCGTGCTCGACGACCGGTTCACCCGCACGCCGGCGGACCGCAACCCGCTCAACCTCGGCGGCGACAACACGCTCAACCAGTGGCCGCAGCAGCCGTCCTGGCAGTTCGTCGCGGTCGGCCGCGGCCACGGCGTCGACGAGTTCTGGGTGCCGTTCCTGCGAGCGCTGCGCGACGTCGACCCCGACATGGCCGTGAACATCGAGCACGAGGACACCGAACTGGACCAGGTCGAGGGCCTGCGGCTGGCCGCCGAGAACCTGATCGCGGCCGGCGCCAAGGCCGGCGTCTGAGCATGGGCGCGGTCCGCTGGGGAGTGCTGGGGACCGGATCGATGGCCCGTACCGCCGTCGAGGCCGGTCCGGGCGCGTTCGTCGCGGTCGCCAGCCGCGACGCGGCCAGGGCCGCGGCCTTCGGCCTGCGATACGCGTTCGGATCGTACGAGGATCTGCTGGCCTCGGATGCCGTCGACGCGGTGTACGTGGCGCTGCCCAACGCCCTGCACCCGGAGTGGACGGTCAAGGCGCTCCAGGCCGGGAAGCACGTCCTCTGCGAGAAGCCGTTCGCGTCCACGCGGGACGACGCCGTGCGCTGCTTCGACGCGGCGGACGCGGCCGGCCGGCTCTGCACCGAGGGCTTCATGTGGCGGCTGCACCCGCAGACCACCCTCGCCCGGCGGCTGGTGGCGGACGGTGCGATCGGCCGGCTGGCCCACACCCGGGCCGAGCTGCGGATCACCACCGCTCCCGGCGACGTCCGCCGGTCCCCCGAGCTCGGCGGCGGCGCCCTGTCCGATCTGGGGTGCTACTGCGCGTCCCTTGCCGGCCTCGCTGCGCTCGGCGGCTCGCGCCTTGTTAACCGGTGCTCGCGGGCGCGATGCGGCTGTTCGGCGGTGAGCCGTCCCGCGTCTACGCGGAGGAGGTCGAGGACGGTGTGGACATGCGGTTCTCCGCCGTGCTGCGGCTGCCGGACAGCGTCCTCGGCACGTTCGACGCGGCGTTGGACCTGCCCCGCGCCGACCAGCTCGAGCTGATCGGCACAGAAGGCACGCTACGGGTCCCGGACCCGTGGATCTGCCGCACCGGCCTGCTGGAGCTCACCCGCAAGGGCGAGACGGAAGCGATCCCGGTCGACCCCGCCGGCCGGTACGGGCTGACCGGCGAGCAGGAGGACCCGTACCGGATCGAGTTCGAGACCGTCTCCGCCGCGATTCGGGGCGAGGGTCCGCTCGAGTTCGGCCGCGCCGACGCGATCGCGCAGGCGACGACCTACGAGGCGCTGATGCGCTCGGCGACGGCAGGGCAACCGGTCACGCTCTGAACCGGGATCAGGCCGCGCTGTCCGTCCGCTCCGCCGCGGCGGCGAACCGGGCCAGGATGGTGGCCCAGCCCCGGACGTACGCACCGCCGGCGTAGCCGCCGGGCAGAGCGCAGTCGGCGCCCAGGTCCGCGTCCGCGAGCGCCTCCCAGCCGCGGTGCTCGACCTCGACCCGGGTCAGCGCCGGACCGAGCGCGACGAACCGCAGCTCCACCTCGGTGGGCGCCGGCGTCATGCACCACGTCATGACGAACCGGCACGGCGGCTCCCACGCGACCACCTCGCCCCAGCCGACCGTAGTGCCGTCGTGCCACACCTCGTACACCCGGCCGCCGGCCCGCTGCTCGAACACCACGTCGCGCACCTGATCCCCGCCGGCCGAGAAGGGGCGCAGCGGCCACCACTGGGCGATCGTCGCGACGAAGACGTCGAACGTGTGCGCGACGTCGCTGCGTACCGTCGTCGCTTGCCGCACGGGCGGGCGCCGCAGGGCGACGACGTCGTTCTCAACCGGCACGGCGATCCTCCTGACTGTCGCCTTCGACGAGGCGGCGGGCCACATCCAGCGATGATGACCACATCTCGTCGAGGAATCCGCGAAGTTGGGCGAGGCCCGACGGGCGGGCGCGGTACAGGCGGCGGGTGCCGTCCCGGCGCTCGTCGATCAGGCGGGCGTTCTTGAGGACGGTGAGGTGCTGGCTCACCGCCGTCCGGCTGACCTCGAACGCGGCGGCGATCTCGCCGGCCGGCAGCTCGTCGTGGGCGACGAGCCGCAGGATGGCACGGCGCCGGGGCTCGGCGAGCGCCCGCAGCGCTTCGTCGAGCTCCGGCTCCGAGGGACCGACTACTTCCACAGGCCTACTTTGTTCCCGTCCGGGTCGGCGAACATGGCGATCTGACCGTACCCCCCGGGCAGGTCCGTGGGCGGGACGAGCCGCGTGCCGCCGAGCTTCTCGGCCCGGTCCAGGTACGACTCCAGGTCGTCGACGCGCATGTAGATCCGTACGCCGGCGGTGTCGTCGTCGGATGCCGGCCCGATGCCGCCGGTGACGGCGGCCTCGCCGTTGCCGGTGTCCACCAAGGCGTAGCCGCCCATGGCCGGGTCGGCGTCCGCCTTCCAGTCGAAGAGTTCCGCGTAGAAGCGCCGCGCGCGCTCGTGGTCGTCGCTGATGATCTCGAAGAACGCTACCGGTGCGCCCATGATTTGACCTCCTTGCGTCAGTGATGACTAACGTTAGCCGTCACTGACGCAAGGGTCAACCGTTGCTCAGCGGACGTACTTCTGCAGGTATTGGTTCACCTGGGCCAGGTTGTAGCGCGAGCTGTCCTCGGCCCGTTCCTCCCAGGCGAACACGCACACCGTGGCGATACCGTCGAAGTTCACCTCGGCCAGCGTGCGGAAGAACAGATCCCAGTCGACCTCGCCCTGCCCGATGTCCAGGTGCTGGTGGACCCGGGCCGTGGAACCGGGCGGGTTGACGATGTAGCGCAGCCCCGACGACGCGCGATGGTCGAACGAGTCCGCGATGTGCACCTGGGTCAGCAACGGCCCGGCGTGCTTGATCACGGCCGCCAGGTCGCCGCCCTGGTGGAACGTGTGCGGCGCGCAGTAGAGGAACGTGACCAGGTCGCTGTTGATGCCCCGGATCAGGTCGACGGCCGCGATGCCGTCCTCGACGAAGTCGTCCGGGTGCGGCTCCAGGACCAGGCGTACGCCCTCCCGCTCGAAGATCGGCAGCAGCTCCTCCATGGACCGCCAGAACTGCGCCTCGCTCTCCGGGGCGGCCTCGGGCCGGCCGTTGAACTCCGAGTTCATGACGCTGCAGCCGAGATCGACGGTGATCTCGATGGCGCGTTTCCAGTACCGCACCGCGGCCTGCCGGACGTCCTCGTCGGGTCCGGACCACTTGTAGAGCGGCAGCACGGACGCGATCTCCACGTTGGCGTCCGCCAGCGCCGTCTTGAACGCCGCGACCCCGGCCTTGTCCACGCGCGGATGTAGGAAGAACGGCAGGAAGTCGTCGCGCGGCGACAGCTCGATGTAGCGGTAGCCCAGGTCCGAGACGAGCCGGGGCAGTTCGAGCAGCGGCACCCTGCGCAGCATGTACGGGTCGAGAGCGACCTTCACGTCGCCACCCCCTCGGCGTACAGCTTGGGGCGTTCGATGAGGGAGACTTCGACCCGTTCGCCGGTACGCAGCGCCGCCACGCCGGCGTCCGACACCACGGCGGCCGCGTAGCCGTCCCAGGCGCTCGGTCCGAGCGGCGTGCCGCCCGCGGCGATCGCGTCGATCCACTCCTGGAACTCGACGTCGTACGCGCGGATGAACCGCTCCCGCCAGTCCGCCGGCACGGGCGTGGACACCTGGCCGGCCCGGCGTACGGACACCGGGCTGAGCTCGCCGAGGGCGGCCGTGCCGTCCTCGCCGACGACCTCGCCCCGGATGTCGTAGCCGTAGCGGATGTTCACCGAGATCTCGACGTCCACCAGCGTGCCGCTCGCCATCTCCAGGAGCAGGAACAGCGGGTCCTGGAGATCGCCGCCGTTGCGGCTCTTGCGCGGTACCAGCACCCGGGCGGCGGCGATCTCGTCGTCGAACATCCAGCGCACCATGTCGATCTCGTGCACCGCGGTGTCCGTGATCGCGCTTTCCTTCTCGTAGTAGGGCGGCACGCTCGGGTTGCGGTGCGCGCAGTGCATCATCAGCGGCGCGCCGATGTCGCCGCTGTCCACCACCCGCTTGAGGGCGCGGTACGCGACGTCGTACCGGCGCATGTAGCCGACCTGGACGAGCCGGCTACCGTGCGCCACCTCGGCCTCGATGATCCGCCGGCACGCCTGCTGCGTGGTCGCCAGCGGCTTCTCGCAGAACACCGGCTTGCCGGCCGCGATCGACGCCAGGACGTACTGCTCGTGGGTGGGTCCCCAGGAGCAGACGACCACCGCGTCGACCATGTCGTCGGCGATGAGATCCTCGCCGGTGGAGTGGACCGTGGCGCCCGGGACGCGGGCCGCCACGGCGGCCGCGGTATCCGCGTCGACATCCGTGACGGCGGTGACCCGTACCCCGGCCAGCGCCCTGGTCATCCGCCTGATGTGGTCCTGACCGATCATGCCGGTACCGATGACTCCGACCCGGACTGTCATGACGCATCCTTCCCGCCCGGCCGCTCCTCTTCGTCGACGCCGATACCGGACGCGCGCAGGTAGGCCCGCGTGCGTGCGGCGATCGGCTTGGGCACGTCGAAGTCGACCGGGTACATGTCCTGCTCGACGATCACGAAGGTGTCCCGGCCGCGCTCGTTCAGGGCCCGCACCACCGACGCCACGTCCGGGATGCCGGCCGGCGGTTCGCAGCTGACCCCGAGCGCGACGGCCTGCCCGAATGCCAGGTCCTCCCGGCGGGCTTGCGCGACGATCTCCGGATCCATCTGCTTGATGTGGATGTAGCCGACCCGGTCCGGGTGGTCGGCGATGAGGGCGGCCGCGTCGCCGCCCCCGTAGGCCAGATGACCGGTGTCCAGGCAGAGGGATACGAACTGCGGGTCGGTCTCGGCCAGCAGGCGATCGATCTGCGGCCGGGTCTCCACGTAGCTGTCCGCATGGTGGTGGAACTGCAGCCGCAGCCCGTACTCCTCGGCGAGCGCCCGACCCAGGTCGTTGGTACTGCGCACCAGCGTCTTCCAGCCGTCGTCGTCGAGGGTGCCGGGCTCCAGGTAACCGCCCGTCATGTCGTCGCGATAGCCGGGCACCGGCACGAACACCAGGTCCTGGGCACCGACGCCCGCGGTCAGGGCGGCCACCGACCGGGTCCGGGCCAGGATCTCGGCGAAGTCGCCGGCGCGGTGCAGGCCGCTGAAGCCGTGCATCGTGCCGGCGGACGCCTTGAGGCCGCGACTGGCCAGCTCGTCGCCGAGCCGGGCCGGGTCGGTGGGCAGATAGCCGTACGGGCCAAGCTCCACCCACTCGTACCCGACCTCGGCGAGCTCGTCGAGGAACCGGCGCCACGGGGTCTGCCGTGGATCGTCGGCGAACCAGACTCCCCACGAGTCGGGACAACTGCCGAGCCGCAGGCGGGGAACCGTCACTGGCTGTCCCCGGAGGAGACCCGGTCGATGCCCAACTCGTGCACTTCTTCTCCGAGCATCTTCGCGGCCGCCTCCGATTCGACCCCACCCTGCTCGAGCTCGTGGCTGAGCTCCTCGAGCTCGGCGCCGCCGGCCATCAGCGCGGTCAACTCGTCGCGGGTGACCTCGTCCTTGCGGTAGTAACCGAGGCTTTGGCCCCGCTTGAGCAGCAGGAAGCGATCGCCCACCGGATAGGCGTGGTGCGGGTTGTGGGTGATGAAGATGACGCCGAGGCCGCGCTCGCGGGCCTGGATGATGTAGCGCAGCACCACGCCGGACTGCTTGACGCCGAGGGCAGCCGTCGGCTCGTCGAGGATCAGCACCTTCGCCCCGAAGTAGACGGCCCGGGAGATCGCCACGCACTGCCGTTCGCCGCCGGACAACGTACCGATCGGCTGGTCGACGTCGCGCAGGTCGATGCCCATGTCGAGCAGTTCCTTCTTGGTGGTCCGGCGCATGAACGGGATATCCATCCGCAGTCCCTTCTTCACCTCGTTGCCGAGGAAGAAGTTGCGCCACACCGGCATCAGCGGCACGACCGCGAGGTCCTGGTACACCGTGGCGATGCCGTGGTCGAGGGCCTCGCGCGGCGAGTTGAAGTGCACCGCCTGGCCGTCCACCTCGTATGTCCCCTCATCGTGGTGGTGCAGGCCCGCGATGATCTTGATCAGGGTGGACTTGCCGGCGCCGTTGTCGCCCAGCACGCAGGTCACCTCGCCCGGGCTGACCTCCAGGTTGACGCCGCGCAGCGCGAGGATGTTGCCGTAGTTCTTACCGGCATCGGTGAGGCGGACCATCGGGACCGCCGTCTCGGTGGGCTGCCTCTCGGTCGTGGTCATCGCATTGCCTCCGCTCGTCTGCGGACGTAGTTGTTGAGCAGGATCGCGCCGAGCAGCAGCGCGCCGAGGAAGAAGTAGAACCAGTCGGGGTTCCAGCCGGCGTAGACGATGCCGAGCTGTGCCATACCGAAGATGAACGCCCCGATGGCCGCGCCGATGACGGAGCCGTACCCGCCGGTGAGCAGGCAGCCACCGACCACGGCCGCGACGATGTAGATGAACTCGTTGCCGATGCCGATACCGGATTGCACGGTGTTGTTCTGGAAGAGGGTGTGCATGCCGGTGAACCAGGCCATTAAGCCGACTGTCATGAACAGGCCGATCTTCACCCGGTTGACCGGCACGCCGACGGCCCGCGAGCTGGGTGCCGAGCCGCCGACCGCGAAGATCCAGTTCCCGATGTGGGTGCGCAGCAGGATGTACGTGCCGAGGGCCACGAACAGGATCCACCACAGCAGCGTGATGCGAATCGAGACCCCGCCGACATTGAACGACGAGGCGAACACCTTCTGCGCCGAGTTGAAGCCGTCGATGTTGGACACATCGTTGGTGCCGACGTTGCCGGTGACCTGCTTGGTGATGGCCAGGTTGAGGCCGCGCAGCATGAAGAACGTGCCCAGGGTGACCAGGAAGCTCGGGATGCCGGTCTTGACCACCAGGTAACCGTTGATGAACCCGACGGCGAGCGCCACAACCAGCGACACCAGCACGCCGATCCACATGTTGGTGGTGAACTGGTAGCTGAACATCGAGGCCACCAGGGCCGAGGCGGTCACGGCCACGCCGGCGGACAGGTCGAACTCGCCGCCAATCATCAGCAGCGCCACCGCGACCGCGGGTATGCCGAACGTCGAGGACAGGTACAGCACAGACGACAGTGAGGACAGGTCGCGGAACGGCGGCGCGACGGCGAAGAAGACGAGGTAAATGACGATCGCGCCCATCAGCGCCCCGACTTCGGGCCGGGTAAGCAGGCGGGACAGCGCGGACCGCCGTGCGATCCGTTCGTCCACGGGTTGGCGTGGCCGTGGTGTGGGTCTGGTCTCGAGCGTGGTGCTCATGTGAACCCTCCGAGTCTGGGACGTGTCGGCCGGGGGCCGCCGGGACGCGGGCCCCCGGCCGGACGGGCTACCGGGTACCGCCCGCCGCGAACTTGCCAACGATGTCGATGTTGCTCTTGTCGACCATGAAGGGGCCGGTCAGCGTGGGCTTGCCACCGCCGAGGATGTTGCCGTTGACCTTGTACAGCCACAGCGAGTCCACGCCCTCGTAGCCCTGCAGGTACGGCTGCTGGTCGATGGCCCACTGCAACTCACCGGACTGGATCTTCGGCGGGATCTGCGGGTTGAAGTCGAACGTGCCGACCTTGACCTTGCTGCCGGCTTCCTTGGCAGCGTCGATCGCGTTCAGCGCGATCGGGGCGCCGAGCGTGACGACGAAGTCGATGCTGGGGTCCTGCTTGAGCTTGGCGGTGATGGTGGTACGCACCGACGGCAGGTCGGAGCCGTTGACGTAGATCTTGTCGTACTTGCCGCCAGTGAAGGCGGACTTCACGCCGTCGCAGCGCGCCTCCAGCTGGACCTGGCCCTGGAACTGCACGACGCACAGCACGTGCTTGAAGCCGTCGTCCGAGGCCCGCTTGCCGCCGGTCTGCCCGGCCAGCGACTCGTCGGAGCCGAAGTACGACAGCACCCCCGAGTCGGCGTAGGAGCTGATGCCCGCGTTGAACGCCACCACCGGGATGCCGGCGGCGATCGCCTTCTTGATCGTCGGCACCAGCGCCGGCGGGTCGGGCATGGTCACCGCGATGCCGTCGACCTTGCTGTCGATCGCGGATTGGATCAGAGTGGCCTGCTTGCCGGAGTCCGGGTCCGAGGAGTACTTCAGGGTGACGTTGTCCTTGGCCGCCGCCGCCTGAGCTCCCTTGCGGATGATGTCCCAGAAGGTGTCGCCGGGTGCCGCGTGCGTGATCATGGCGATCGTCATCGCAGGCGTATTGGCCTTGCCGGCCGAGACCCCCGCGGCGTTCTCCTCGGCCTTCTTGCCGCCGGAGCTGCTGCAGGCGCCAACGGCCACCAGGACGCCCATGACCAGGACGACCGAGGCCGCCCGTCTCGCGTGTTTGAACATATCTAGCCTTCCGGTGTGGTGGGTCGACGCCCCACGGCGAACGGGCGCCGGATAGTGGGGGAAATGCCGCTTGCTCATGTCGCCGTCGGGAAGTGCATGCTGGCGCCGTGCGCGGACTCGACGTGCGGCCAGCGGGAAGTGACCACTTTGGCGCGGGTGTAGAACGAGACGCCCTCGGGACCGTGGATGTGCTTGTCGCCGAAGAGCGAGTCCTTCCACCCGCCGAACGAGTAGTAGGCCATCGGCACGGGGATGGGGACGTTGATCCCGATCATGCCGACGTTGACACCGCGCTGGAACCGCCGGGCCGCCTCGCCGCTGTTCGTGAAGATGGCCGTACCGTTGCCGTAGGGGTTGGCGTTGATCAGCTCGATGGCGGCGTCCACGCTGTCCGCGCGGACCACCGACAACACGGGCCCGAAGATCTCCTCGGTGTAGACGTCCATCTCCGGCTGCACCTGGTCGATCAGCGTCGGGCCGACGAAGAAGCCCTCCTCGAAACCCGGCACCTTGAGGCCGCGGCCGTCGACCAGCAGCTTGGCGCCCTGCTGCTCGCCGGTACCGATCAGGCCCTCGATCCGCTCCTTGGCCGCCGCCGTGACCACCGGGCCCATCTCGCTCTTCGGGTCGCGGCCGGCGCCGACCACGACCTCGTTGGCCTTGCGGGTCAGGATGTCCATCAGCGGGTCGCCGGCGCCGCCGACCGCGACCGCGGCCGAGATCGCCATGCACCGCTCGCCGGCCGAGCCGTAGGCCGCCGCGGCCAGGTGGTTCGCGGCGAACTCCAGGTCGGCGTCCGGCAGGATGATGGCGTGGTTCTTGGCGCCGCCGAGCGCCTGCACCCGCTTGCCGCCGGCCGTGCCGCGCTGGTGGATGTAGCGGGCGATCGGCGTCGAGCCGACGAACGAGACGGCCGCGATGTCCGGGTGGTCGAGGATCGCGTCGACCGCGACCTTGTCGCCGTGTACCACGTTGAAGACGCCGTCCGGCAGCCCGGCCTCATGCCACAGCTCGGCCACGTAGTTGGACGCCGACGGGTCGCGCTCGCTGGGCTTGAGCACGAACGTGTTGCCGCAGGCGATCGCCACCGGGTGCATCCACATCGGCACCATCGCCGGGAAGTTGAACGGCGTGATGCCGGCGCAGACGCCGAGCGGCTGGCGGAAGCTGAACACGTCGACGCCGGTGGAGGCCTGGTCGGAGTACTCGCCTTTGAGCAGGTGCGGGATGCCGCAGGCGAACTCGATCACCTCGAGGCCGCGCTGCACTTCGCCGGCGGCGTCCGACAGCACCTTGCCGTGCTCGTCGGAGACGATCTCGGCCAGCTGCTTGGTGCGGTTGTTCACCAGCTCGCGGAAGTTGAACAGGATCTTCGCGCGCTTGCTCAACGACGTGTCGCGCCAGGTCTCGAACGCCGTCTTGGCCGCCGTCACGGCCGCGTCGACGTCGCTCGGCTCGGCGAGCACCACCTCGTGCTGCTGCTGGCCGGTCGCGGGGTTGTAGACGGGGCCGCGGCGGGTGCTCGCCCCGCTGGTGAAGCTGCCGCCGATCCAGTGTTCGATGGTCGTCAACGGAGTGTCCCTTTCTAGAGGTACAGGCGCTGGCCGCGCTTGGCGGCGTCGTAGTCGGTCCGGGCGGTCCGGGTGCTGTCGAGCGTGGACACCTCGGCGACCGGCACGTCCCACCAGCTCTCGGATGAGGGCACGGGCGACAGCGGGTCGGTCTCGATGTGCACGACGGTCAACTTGTCGGCGTCGCGGGCCTGCTTGAGTGCTTGAGTGAGGTCGGCGATGCTGCGGCAGCGCAGGACGCCGGCGCCCAGGCTCTCCGCGTTCGCGGCGAGGTCCACCGGCAGGTACCTGCCGTCGTAGTCGCCTGTGTCGTTGTCGCGATAGCGGTAGCTGGTGCCGAACCGCTGCGAGCCCAATGACTCCGACAGGGCCCCGATCGACGCGAAGCCGTGGTTCTGCACCAGGACGATGACCAGCTTGATGCCCTCGGAGACGGCCGTGACGATCTCCTGCGACATCATCAGGTACGAGCCGTCGCCGACCAGCGCGAACACCTCCCGGCTCGGGTCGGCCATCTTGATGCCGAGCGCGCCGGCGATCTCGAAGCCCATGCAGGAGTAGCCGTACTCGACGTGGTACTGCTTCGGGTCCCGGGCCCGCCAGAGTAGTTGCAGGTCGCCGGGCATCGAGCCGGCCGCCTGCACGACCACGTCCCGCTCGCCACAGGCGTCGTTCACCGCGCCGATCACCTCGCTCTGCGCGGGCAGCGGGCCGTGCCCGAGGTGGTAGGCCTCGTCCACCCGCTGCTGCCAGGCCGCGACGTCGTCTCGGTACGACGTGTCCCACCTGTGGTCGGCCAGCGTGCCGGTCAACGCCTTCAGTCCCTCGCGGGCGTCGGCGACGACCGCGGTCGCCGACTGTTTCGCCGCGTCGAAGGCCGCCACGTTCAGGTTGACAAATCGGACACGAGGGTTCTGGAACGCGGTCCGGGACGCGGTCGTGAAGTCGCTGTACCGGGTCCCGATGCCGATGATGACGTCGGCTTCGCGGGCCAGCTTGTTGGCCACCGGCGTACCGGTCGAACCGACTCCGCCGACCGAGTTCGGGTGGTCCCAACGCAGCGCGCCCTTGCCGGCCTGGGTGTCGGCGACCGGTATCCCGGTCGCCCGGGCCAGCGCGTCCAGCTCGGCCGACGCCTCCGAGTAGATGACGCCGCCGCCCGCGATGATGAGCGGCCGCTCGGCCGAGCGCACCACGTCGGCCGCCCGGGCCAGAGCGGCGGACTCCGGCACCGGGCGGGCGACGTGCCACACCCGCTTCGCGAACAGCGACTCGGGGAAGTCGTACGCTTCGGCCTGCACGTCCTGCGGCAGGCAGACGGTGACCGCGCCGGTCTCCGCCGGATCGGTCAGCACCCGCATCGCGGCGAGCAGCGCCGAGGGCAGCTGCTCCGGGCGCCAGACGCGGTCGAAGAACGTCGACAGCGGCCGGAACGCGTCGTTGACGCTCACGTCGTTCGCGCGCGGGTCCTCCAGCTCCTGCAGCACCGGGCTCGCCACCCGGGTGGCGAAGACGTCGCTGGGCAGCAGCAGCACCGGGATCCGGTTCACCGTGGCCAGCGCCGCGCCGGTCAGCATGTTCGTCGAGCCCGGGCCGATCGAGGCGGTACAGGCCATCGCGGACAGCCGGTTCTTCATCCGCGCGTACCCGACGGCCGCGTGCACCATCGCCTGCTCGTTCCGGGCCAGGTGATACGGCATGTCCACGCTGCGGGTGCGCTGGGCCTGCAGCAGCGCCTGGCCGACACCGGCGACGTTGCCGTGCCCGAAGATGCCGAACGTTCCGGCGATCGCGCGCTGCTCGACGCCGTCGCGTTCGGTCCACTGGTTGGCCAGGAACGTCACGACGGCCTGCGCGACGGTGAGTCTCATCGGTGCGTCCTCACTCTGGCGTCCTCACTGGGGCGGATGACGAGGCACGGGGCGCCTCGCGGGCGGAGGTGAGCGGCAGGCGCGGGTCGACCTCCTGGCCGGCCCAGGAGCCGCGGACCCAGCCGTGCTCGGGGTCGTCGCGGACGAGCCATTCGCGCTCCCCCGGCCCGGCCATGACATTGAGGTAGTACAGGTCGTAGCCGGGTGCGGCCATGGAGGGCCCGTGCCACCCGTACGGGACCAGCACGACGTCGCCGCTGCGCACCTCGGTGCAGACGTCGATCGGGCGGTCCGGGTGGCCGTACACGCGCTGGTAGCCGGCGCCCGGCGTGCCGGACGGCGACGGCGCGACCTCGAAGTAGTAGATCTCCTCGAGTGACGACTCGCCGTCACCGGCCTCGTCGTGCTTGTGCGGCGGGTACGACGACCAGTTCCCGCCCGGGGTCAGGACCTCGCAGGCGATCAGCCGATCGCAGTCGAAGTTCTCCGGGGTGCAGAAGTTGTTGACCTGCCGGCTGGCCTGCCCCGCGCCGCGGAGCTCCACGGCCACCTCCTCGGCCGGGCCGTACCGGAACGGCAGCTTGCGCGTCGCGCGGGCCGCGGGCAGCGCGAACCGGCCGCCGTTGGGCGCGCGGAGCGTGACCGAGGAGTCCCGCGGCACGTACGCGAAGTCGCTGACCCTCGAGAACACCGACCGGCGCCCGGTGAGCGTCAGCCGCTCGTCGTCGCAGGTGACGTCGCAGCTGCCGGAGAGCGGCAGCACCACCATCTCGTCGTCCCCGGTGAAGAACCGCGCCCGCGCGCCGATGGCGAGCTCCAGGACGCGCAGCCCGCTGTACTCCCAGCCGGCGTTCTGCGGCGTGATGGCCAGCTCGAACGGCTTCTCGGCGGCACTACCCTTCGGCAGCACCGGGTTGACCCGGGCCAGCGTGCGGGGGCTCATAGCAGGCTCACCGCCCGGTCGACCGCGCTGGCGACGTCGCCACCCGGCGGGTAGAGCAGGCTGCGCCCGATCACCAGGCCCTGCACGGTGGGCAGCGCGAGTGCCTTGCTCCACTGCGCGTACGCGGTTTCCGCGTCCGTCGGGACCTCGCCGCCCAGGATCAGCGCGGGCAGCGTGGTGGCCGCCATGACGCGTTCCATGTCGTCGACGATCGGCACCTTCAGCCAGGTGTACGCCGACGTCGTGCCGAGGCCCGCGGAGACGGTCATCGCGCGGATCATCGCCTCGGCGGTGAGCTCGTTGCGGACCCGCCCGTCGACGCGGTGCGAGATGAACGGCTCGACCATCGCCATCAGCCGGTGCTGTGCCAGCTCGCTGACGGCCCGCCCGCACGACTCGAGGGTGGCGACCGTACCGGCGTCGTCGGGATCGATGCGCAACAGCATCTTGCCGCCCTCGAACCCGGCCCGGGCAAGGCTGGCGGAGTCGTACGCGGTGAACCGGTCGTCGATCTCGAAGACCGTTCCGGCCAGCCCGCCCCGGTTCATCGATCCGATCACGACCTTGTCGTCGAGCGCGCCGAGCAGGAGCAGGTCCTCGAGGATGTCCGGGGTGCCCAGGACGCCGTTGACGCCGGGGCGGGCCAGCGCCGTCCGGATGCGGTCGAGGAGGTCGATGCGGTTGGCCATGGCGAACGCGTCGTCACCGGCCCGTAGCGCGCCCCGGGCCGGGTGGTCCGCTGCGATGATCATGAGCCTGCCGTGGTCGCCGAGCAGCGACGTGGGTCGGCGCCGCGCGGCGGCCGCCTGGGCGATCGCGTCGGGCCGCTTGATCCGGGTGGCGACGAGCTCCTCGATGTCACGCACGGAACGCCTCCCCTGCTTGATCCAACAGGTCCCGTACCTCGGCCTCGGTCGGCATGGCGTCGGCGCAGGACAGCCGCGACGCGACGATCGCGCCGGCGGCGTTGCAGAAGCGCATGCTGTCCTCCAGGCCCCAGCCGGACAGCAGGCTGTGGCAGAGCGCACCGCCGAACGCGTCGCCCGCACCGAGTCCGTTGACGACCTGGATCGGGACCGGCGGCACCTGGACCTCCTCGTCACCGCGGGACGCGAGCACGCCGGCCGGTCCCTGCTTGATCACCGCCAGCTCGATCCCGGCGTCGTGCAGGGCGTCGGCGGCCTTGCCCGGCTCGCGGACGCCGACCGCGGTGTAGCACTCATCGAGATTGCCGACCGCCACCGTCGCGTACGGCAGCGCCTCCTGGTACCAGGACCGCGCCTGCTCGCGGGATGGCCAGAACATCGGTCGGTAGTCCAGATCGAACACGGTGATGCCGGACCGGCCGCGGGCCCGCAGCGCGGCGAGCGTGGCGGTCCGCGACGGCTCCTCGCAGAGGCCGGTGCCGGTGACCCAGAAGATGCCCGCGGCCCGGATCGCGTCGAAGTCGAGGTCGTCCTCGTCGATCTCCAGGTCCGGAGCCTTCGGGAAGCGGTAGAAGTACAGCGGGAAGTCGTCCGGCGGGAAGATCTCGCAGAACGTCACCGGAGTGGGCAGCGACGGCACCGGCGTCACGTAGCGGTCGTCGACGTGGAAGCCGCGCAGCGCGTCGTGGATGAACTCGCCGAACGGGTCGTCGCCGGTGTGCGTGATGATCGCGCTGCGCCGGCCGTACCGGGCCGCGGCCACCGCGACGTTCGAGGCGCTGCCGCCGAGGAACTTGGCGAAGGTCTCGACCTCGCGCAGCGACACGCCGATCTGTTGCGGATACAGGTCGACGCCGATGCGTCCCATGGTCAGTACCTCGTCTGCGGGCATGCGAGACCCTCCGGACGCGGGTGGCGGTGGAACGGCGAATGATCAGATTTCGGGCACGCAGAGGCGGGCCGTGTGCCGTGCGGGTTACGGCGCGGTGAACGAGGTCCGTGGCCCCCGGTAGTTGGCCGGTGACGCTGTTCGTGCTCGTTTCGATGTAATAACGTGAGAGCTTCCACGTCAATACTTTGTCATGACAAACTGAAAAACCAAGGGGACGCCATGGCATCCGATCTTCCCCCGCCACGCAGCCCGGTCCGCCCGGTAGAGGTGGACCGGACCAGCCCTGTTCCGCTCTACTTCCAGGTCGCCACGCGGCTGCAGGAGCTGATCGAGAAGGGTGAGATCGGCGTCGGCGCCCGCATCGAGAACGAGGTCGACCTCGCCGAACGCCTCGGCGTCTCCCGCCCCACGACCAGGCGGGCCATCCAGTACCTGGTCGAGCGGGGCATGCTGGTACGCAAGCGCGGCGTCGGCACCCAGGTCGTGCACCCCAAGGTCCGTCGGCCGGTCGAGTTGTCCAGCCTGTACGACGACCTCGTCAACTCCGACCGCGCCCCCCGCACCGACGTACTCGACCTGCGTGTCATAGCCGCGCCGCAGGAGGTCGCCGACGCACTGGAGTGCGTGCCCGGCACCGAGGTCACCTGGATCGAACGTCTCCGCTACGCCGGCGGCGAGCCGCTAGCGATCATGCACAACGCGATCCCGGTCGACCTGCTCCAGCTGACCGAACGAGACCTGGCCGACCACGGGCTCTACGAGTTGCTGCGGCGCGCCGGCTTCGTGCCGCGGATCGCGACGCAGGTGATCGGCGCCCGGTCCGCCACCGCCGCCGAGGGGCGGATCCTCGCCGAGAAGCGCGGCGCGTCGCTGCTCACCATGACCCGCACAGCCTGGGACGCGAGCGGGCGCGCCCTCGAATACGGCAGCCACGTCTACCGGGCCAGCCGCTACAGCTTCGAACTCAACCTTTCCGCAGGCTGACCTCTGCTCGCGATCTGCTTCTTCCTTCCTGCGCGGCCTCCGTCGTGCGCCATACCGCAGCTCCCGCCGACACCGGGCCCGGCCGTCCACTCGCCTGGCGGCTCGTAACCGGACGCCCGGCCCCTGCCAGGCCCGTGCGCCCTCAGGCCGTAAGCTCAGTTCCCGTATCCATCGATGGGCCTTGCACGTACCTGCATCGAACGGCACGCTTACGGAACGCTTACACCCCAGCCCTACCGTGGCGGCCATGACGGACCGTCGCGTGGTGTCCCACGTTCTCCGGCGCGTGACATTCGGCCCCACGGCGGCCGAGGTCGACGCCGTAGCGGGTACTGAACTGGGCTTGACCGTGACCGCGTTGCTGGCGCCGGCCGCTCCCCCGCGGCTGCCGGATCTCGGCCCCGACCCGTACGCCGCGCTCGCCGCCGGGGCGACCAAAGAGGACAAGCAGCGGGCCCGCCGGGCGGCCCGGGACCAGATCGGCGACGCGACCTGGTGGTGGCTGACCAGGATGGCCGGCGGCGGCACCGCCGAGAAGCTGACGTTCTTCTGGCACGGACAC
>DASYTU010000241.1:0-100024 GCA_036001925.1 Actinoplanes sp. | reverse complement strand
GGCCTGGAAGGCCTCCTCGGTCTCCCAGCGTGTGTACACGAAGTAGCGCGTCTCGCCGGCCACCGGGCGCAGCAGCTCGAAGCCGAGAAAGCCGGGGGTGTTCTCCACGGCGCCCAGCCGAGCCGCGAAGCGCCGCTCCAGGTCCTCGCCGGCACCCTCGGGGACCTCGATCGCGTTGATCTTCACGACAGCCATAGGGTCAAGGCTAAAGCGCCATCCGCGCCACCCTCGGCCGCGTCGCCATGCGATGAGGGCGTAACGCGGGCCGGGTCGGGCCGGCAGACGTGCGGCCATCCCCCCACCCTCGGCCGCCACGAAATGGGGGCGTAACCGCGGGCCGGGGTCGAGCCGGCAGACGTGCCGACCAGGCCGGCCTTCTCCGGCACCTTCACGTGCGCCCGGGGGACGGGAGCGGTTGGGCCCCCGTCCCCCTCCGGGTTGGGCTGGTTCTTAGCGACCTGGGCCGTGGCGGTCGTTGGCTGCCGCGGCCGAGACGGCGTCGCTGTCGTTGTCGTCGCGTAGCGGGCCGGCGCCCACTTCGCCCGGCACGCCGTCGCTGTACTCGGCGGCCAGGATGTCGTCCGCGCGTTGCTGCTGGGCCGAGCGCTGCGACAGCGGGATCTCCGGCAGGAAGAACACCACGATCAGGCCGACGATCATGACGGCGAGTGCCATCAGGAATACGACCTGGACACCCTCGGAGAAGCCGACCTTGAACGGGTGCGCGACGACGTCCGAGAGGCGGCTGAGGAACGATGTGTCGCTGAGGGCGGCGCCGCCCTGCGCCTGCCGCAGCACCTGCGCCTGGCTCGGGTCGGCGGCGAGCGCCTGCTGGAACTCAGGCGTGCGCTGGGCGGCCTGGTACGCCGTACTGATCTTGCTGGGCAGCACGTTGAAGAGCACCGACAGGAAGATGGCGGTGCCGAGCGTGCCGCCCATCGACCGGAAGAACGTGACCGAGCTGGTGGCCACGCCGATCTCCCGCGGGGACACCGCGTTCTGCACCGCGGTGATCATCGGCTGCATGTTGCCGCCCAGGCCGAGGCCCATCAGCACCATGATCAGCATGGTCTTCCACAGTGGCGTGTCCGCGCCGATGAGCGAGAACAGGCCGAGCGCGATGGCCATCAGCGTGCTGCCGATGATCGGGAAGATCCGATAACGGCCGGTGCGCGCGATGAGCTGCCCGGACGCGACCGAGCCGGCCATGATGCCGACCACGAACGGGATCATCTGCAAGCCGGCGACGGTCGGCGTGGAGCCCTTCACGATCTGCAGGTACAGCGGGACGGTCAGCAGGCCGCCGAACATCGCCATGCCGAGGATCGTGCTGGAGGTCGCGCCGACGGCCACGGTCCGGTTCGCCAGCAGTCGCAGCGGCAGCAACGCCTCGTCCTTGTATGCCCGCTCGGCGAAGACGAACGCGACCAGTCCGATCGCGCCGATGCCGTAGCAGAGGAACGCGCGTGTGGAGTCCCAGCCCCAGGCTCGGCCCTGCTCGGCCACGGTCAGTAGGGGCACCAGGCCGACGATCAGCGAGATCGCGCCAGGCCAGTCGATGCGGTGGTCGGTGCGGTGGTGCGGCAGGTGCAGAACCCGCGCCACGACGATCATCGCCGCGATGCCGATCGGGACGTTCAGGTAGAACACCCAGCGCCATCCGTCGACCCACAGGATCGTGTCGGCGCCGGCGAAGAAGCCGCCCAGGATCGGGCCGATGACGCTCGCGGTGCCGAACACCGCGAGGAAGTAGCCCTGGTACCGGGCGCGCTCGCGGGGCGGCACGATGTCGCCGATGATGGTCAGGGCCAGCGCCATCAGGCCGCCGGCGCCGATGCCCTGGATGGCGCGGAAGGCGGCCAGCTCGTACATGTTCTGGGACAGGCCGCAGAGCATCGAGCCGACGATGAAGACGGCGATCGCGAACAGGAAGAAGCCGCGCCGGCCGTAGATGTCGGAGAGCTTGCCGTACAACGGCGTGGAGATCGTCGACGTGATGAGGAACGCTGTGGTCGCCCACGCCTGCAGATTGAAGCCGTGCAGGTCGTCGGCGATGGTCCGGGTCGCCGTCGCCATGATCGTCTGATCCAGCGCGGCGAGGAACATGCCCATCATCAGGCCGACGAGGATCGTGATGACCTGTCGATGGGTAAATTCCACGGACCGGACGGCGCCCGGTGCGGTAGTGCTGGAGTTACTCACGCGTTCTCCCGTGGTGTTGCGGTCGGGTCGCTGCGCAGGAGCGCCTCGACCGAGCTGTTGAATTCGTGGAAGAGGTCGGCGAAGGCGGCGACCCGCTCGGGCGGCCAGTCGCGCAGTGCCTTGCTGAGCAGCGCATGCCGAGCCTCGTGCACGTGCTGGCACGCGACCACGCCGGCCTCGGTGACCGCGAGCCGCGAGGCCCGGCCGTCGACCGGATCGGCCTGGCGCCGCGCCAGCCCCGCCTTTACGAGCTGGGCAACCTGCCGGCTCACCGTGGACGGGTCGGCCTGCTTGAGCTCGGCGAGGTCGGTCACTCGCATCGGTCCCATCACACGCAGCGGAAACAGCAGCATGAGGGCGGAGAACTCCGCACCGAGATCTCCGAAGTCGAGCATGTTCTTGGCGCGTGCGCCCAGTCGGACGAATCGCGTGACTTCGTCCGCCAGCCGGCTTGCGCCGTCCGCGATGACCTGCTCGTTCACTTGCTGCCACCCTCGAACGTCGCTCAAATTGTTTGCAGCATACAACTTGTTGGTCGGCGAAAATATGTCCGACGGGCTAACCGGAGCGAGGTGTGACACGCATCTCGTACACCCCCGTCAGCAGTGTTTCGGTCTCCTCCAACGCCGTCGGCACGGGCACGACGTACTCCGCCAGCCGGTCAAAAAGCCTCTCCGGGAAGTACCCACGTCCGGGGTCGCCAACCAGGACGCGGGCACCCCGCCGGGCTTGATCGCGCAGCAGGGTGGTCATCCGCTGCGCCACGCTCGCGCTGTAGAAGGCGTCGCCGGCCAGTACGACATCGGCGGGCTGGATATCGGAACCGACCGCCACCACGACCCCGTTCGCCGTCGCGTTGCGACGGATGGCCCCGGCGGCCGCCGGATCGACGTCGGCCGCCGTGACGTGCGCGGCGCCGGCCTTCGCGGCGGCGATTGCCGCCACGCCGGACCCGGCGGCCAGGTCGAGCACGTGGCAGCCGTGTACGGCGTCCGGATGATCCAGCAGATATCGCGCCAGGGCCTGGCCGCCGGCCCACACAAAGGCCCAGTACGGCGGCGGCTGGTCGCTGTGGAACTCGCCGCCGGTCAAGTCGAAGAGCCCGACCTCGTCGCCCGCGAGGTGCAGCGAGATCTCCGGCGCCAGCGGCACCGGAAGAAGGGCAGTCGTGAGGAGTGGCACTCGGCGATTCTGTCGCCGGGGTACGACACTTCGCGCTCCAATATCGGGGCTTCTGTGTCGAGCGTCTCACTTCGCCAGACCGGCGGTCGGCCCGAGCGGGATCGCAACCGATCCAGAACGCGACAACTGCAGAAACAGCGCGCGAGTGTCCCACGACGGTTCCACGCCCAGTCCATCCGCGAGCTCGCGCCGGCACCGGTCGTACGCCCGCAGCGCCGCGGTCCGGTCCCCGAGTGCCCGATGCGCGGCGATCGCCGCCGCCCAGCCGCGTTCCGCGACCGGATCCAGGACGACCGCCCGGTTGGCAAGCGTCAGTGCCTCGCGTGGGCACCCCGCGGTCAGCGCATGCTCGGCCGCGTCCAGCAGCACGTGCAGTAGCCGTACCCGGTACTCGTGGCGCGCCGAGGCCGCCCACGCGCACCGCTCTCCGGACAGTAACGGCCGGTCGGCCAGGTGCACCGCGGCCGTCAGCGGTGGCAGCGCCCGGCCCGCCGTACGACCCGCGGCGGCCGTCACCAGCTCATCGAAGCGCGCCACGTCCACCCGTACCCGGTCGGCGACCAGCGCATATCCGCCCCCAGCCCGGGCGATGACCGACTCCCGAGCGGGCCCGTACGGATCGAGGCGATGGCGTAACACCGACACATAGCGCTCCAACTTGACCGCGCGGTTGGCCGGCGGCCGGCCATCCCACAGCAGCTGCGTCAGCTCGTCTGTGTGCAGGCGGCCGCGCAGCGCCAGCAGCGCCAGGATGTGACGCGGCTTCACCCCACCGAAGTCACGTCCCGCGAGGCGTACCCCCCGGGTGCGCACCTCGAGGCGGCCGAAGAGCCGGATGTCGTACATGCCGCGGAACTCTGCGCTGGTGGGAACCCCTCGACAAGCCCCAATGCGAGGGGGAGGCTCGGCCGAAAGACGGGCTATCGCGACCAGACGGCCTCAACCGCCGGCGGGCGTACCGCGCGATCGCCACCGGCTCACACCCGCTGTCCGGCTGTTCGTCCGTGCGGCTACGGTGCAACACAAACATAGACTTCAACGTCTGTCGGACAAGAGGTGGCGGATGGCTGAGGCAGTGATCACGGTGCTCGTCGTCGACGGTCACCAGACCTTCGCCGAGCTGCTCGGCGTGGCGCTGCGCGGACAGCCCGACCTGCGCTACGTCGGCCACGCCCGTACCGGGGCGGAAGCACTGCGGCTCGTCGGCGAGCTGCGTCCGGACGTGGTGCTGCTCGACCCCGAGCTGTCCGACTCCGACGGCATCGCCATCGCCGAGCTGATGCGGCACCGCTACCCGGAGACCCGCGTGGTCATCCTCACCGCGAGCAACGAGCAGGCGCTGGTCGGCCGGGCGACCGCAGCCGGCGCCGCAGGCTTCCTCACCAAGAACGGTCCGCTCGGCGACGTGCTCAACGCCGTGCACACCGCGCACGGCGGCGGCATGACCGTCTCTACCGACATCCTGGCCCGGCTGCTGCGCAGCACCACGCCGGTGGTCGGCCCGCGTGCCGGCGGTCTCACGGCGCGCGAGTTCGAGGTGCTCGAGCTGATGGCCGCGGGGCTCGATCCCCGGGCCATCGCCCGGCGGCTGGGGATCAGCGTGCACACCTGCCGCGGGTACGTGAAAGCCGTGCTGGCCAAGCTCGGTGCGCACAGCCAGCTCGAGGCGGTCGCGGTGGCGCGCCGGCGCGGGCTGATCCAGCCGAGCTCAGGCCCGTCGTAGCAGAGCGAGTTATTCGCGCCGACACTCATCCGCGCAGACCTCACATCCGTACGACACGCTGGAGCGCCCCGAGCATTGCGGGCCCCGGCGTCATTGGAGGAGGTCGCGTGGATCGTTCAGCTGCCGATGACCGCGCGAACCCGCGCGGCTCGGACGTGGCCGTGGCCGACCTGCCATCGACGTCGGGCGCCGACTGGGCCAATCGCGACAACGCCGCGCTCCGCCAACGGCGCCCCGGTAGCGACACCCCGTACCGGCGACCTCCGGCGGTGAACCCGTTCCCCGGCGGCGAGTCTCCGTCGGCAGAGGTCGACGGCACGGACGGCGGCTGGTTCGGCGACCGCACCGGCGATCGAAACAACGGCACCGAAGAAGACCGGAACGAGAACGACTCGACCCAGGCGGAGCCGGCCGCGCCCGATTACGGGCCAGCGCCGCCCACCACCCCCGGTCGGGTGTCGTTCGGCTTCACGGCCGGGCCGATCTCGCCGTCCGGCTGGTCGGCCGTCGCGGCCGATGCGACGGTGAGCGGCGGCAGGTCGGCCGTCGCGGCCGATGCCACGGCGAGCGCCCCGGCATCGCCCGCACACGGCTCCGATGCGGCCCGGGCTACCGTGCCGGAGACCGGCGTCGGAGGGTTCATCAGCGGTCCCGGTCGCGAGATCCGGCCACACCGCGCGGCCCGTCGCGACCCGGGCGCACACGATCACGAGCACAACGCACCCAGGAGTACGCCGCACGCCGCGGCGCCGCCTCGAGGCTCGCGTACCGTCATGGCTGCCGGAACCGCGCTGGCCGCGCTCGTGCTGCTCGGCGGCACGGCGGCCGGCGTCGCGTTCTTCTCGGGTTCGGATCAAAGACTGGACTCGGTGCTCCACGTCGGCGCCGGGAAGACCGCCACGGCGCCACTGGACGGCCGCACCAAGGCCGACTTCGATCTGGTCGCGGCCACCACCAAGGTGACCATGAAGACTCGGGACCTCGGCGACGACCTCTACAAGATCACATCGGCGGACGACTCGGGCATGGCGCCGAGCCCGGTGCTCGCCGACGACCGCGTGCAGCTGCACCTCACGCCTGACGGCGACGGTACGAGCGGTCGGGTGGAGGTGCTGCTCTCCAGCAAGGTGCGGTGGGCGCTCCGCTTCACCGGCGGCGCGGATGAGCAGTCCGTGGACCTCACCGGCGGCCGGGTCAGCTCGATCGACGTAGTCGGCGGCAGCCGCCATTTCGAGCTGTCGCTGCCCACGCCGGCCGGCACCGTGCCGGTACGCGTGACCGGCGCGGTCGAGGACCTTTCGATCACGTCGCCCCAGGACAGTCCCGTGCGGGTGCACGTGGACAGCGGCGCGAAGACCGTCGCCGCGGGCAATCGGACATTGCGCGACGTCCGGCCCGGCTCGACGCTCACGCCGAAGGGCTGGCAGGTGCAGAACAGGTACGACGTCGACGCGGCGGCCCGGATCACGCTGCTGTCGGTGGACGCGAGGTAGGGATGCCTCGGGGATAGGGGAGAAGGCCGGCGGGGGACGACCCGCCGGCCTCGCCTTGTCCGTCCGCCAGAAGGACGCCTCAGTCCGCCAGCAGGACGCCCGGATTGAAGATGCCGGCCGGGTCGAATGCCGTCTTGATCCGCCGCATGGCCGCGATCTCCGCCGCCGAGCGGGACAACGGGAGCCAGTGCGCCTTGGCCCGGCCGACGCCGTGCTCGGAGCTGATGCTGCCGCGGCGGCTCGCCACCAGGCGCAGCACCGCGTCCGTGACGTGCTCGGCCGCTTCGCCCGCATCGAGCACGTTGACGTGCAGGTTGCCCTCGCCGAGGTGCCCGAAGACGATCGGCCGCGCCGCCGGTGCGACCGTCCTCACCGTGTCGGGCAGGTCGGCGACCAGCCCGGCCAGCTCCCGAAGCGGCACGCTGACGTCCAGCTTTACCGGCACGCCGACGGCGTTGATCGCCTCGGTGTGCGTCTCCCGGTACGCCCAGAGCCGTGCCACGCCGGTGGCGTCGGACGCCACCGTCGCGTCCAGCACCGCCTTGGACTCGCCGAGCAGCTCCAGCAACTCGTCGGTCGGGTCGGTGCGGGCGGCACATTCCAGGACCACGTACGCGGGATGGTCCTCGGCGAACGGCGCCGCCAGCTTGCCGTGCGACCGCACCAGCTCGAGGCCGTCGGCGAAGAAGATCTCGGCGGCGGACAGCGCGGGCAGCGCGGCCCGCGCGGCCGCGAGCAGATCCAAAGCACCCGGTACGCCGTCGGTCGCGACCAACGCGACGGCCCGGGCCGGCAGCAGCGGGACGAGTCGCAACCGGACCTTCGTGATGATCGCCAGCGTCCCCTCGCTGCCGGCGAGCAGCTGCGTCAGGTCGTACCCCGTGTTGTCCTTGGCCAGGCCGATCAGCCGCTGCACAATGCTGCCGTCCGCGAGGACGGCCTCGATCCCGGTGAGCTGCTCGCGCATGCTCCCGTAGCGCACCACGCGGATGCCGCCCGCGTTCGTCGCGACGAGGCCGCCGACCGTGGCGGCCGAACGGGCGGCGAGGTCGACGCCGACGTCCAGTCCGTGCGCCCGGGCGTGCTGCTGGAGCTTCTCCAGCCTGACCCCCGCGCCCGCGGTGACCTGCGCCTCGAGCGTGTCGATCGGCTCCAGTTCGGTGAGCCGAGCGAGGCTGAGCAGCACCTCGCCGCCGGCCGGGACGCCGCCGCCGACCAGGCCCGTGTTGCCGCCCTGGACCGTGATCGGAACGCCGGCGCCGGCGCATGCCGAGACGATCGCGGCGACCTCGGCGGTGTTCGCGGGGCGCACCACGCAGCGCGCCTCGCCGGAGAAGCGGCGCGTCCAATCGGTCTCGTACGGGGCCCTCAGGTCCGCGTCGACAAGGACGTGCTGCGGCCCGACGATCTCTACCAGCCGGTCCTCCAGGCCGCGCTGTGCTGATGATTCGCTCTCTCGTGCGGCGCCGGAGGGCGACGTCTTCCCTCCGCTTCGCTCCGGTCCAGACGACGCCGCGCCAACTCGATCGCTCATGAGAGCACGCGGAGGCGGACGGTCTGATCCATGGCGCGCAGCCGCTCCAGCACGGCGTCGCTGTAGCCGCCGCTGATGTCGGTGATCAGGTATCCGTACTCGCCGCGGGTGCTGAGCAGTTGGCCCTCGACGTTGACCTGGTGCTCGGCCAGGATGCTGTTGACCTGCGCCAGAACGCCGGGCATGTTGATGTGCACGTGCACGACGCGGCTCATCCCGGCCTGCTCCGGCAGCGCGATGCTGGGCAGGTTCACGCTCAGCGTGGTGTTCCCCTCGCGTACGAAATGGGCCAGCTTGTTGGCCACGAAGTCGCCGATGTCCGACTGCGCCTCCTCGGTGGACCCGCCGATGTGCGGCGTGAGGATGACGTTCGGCAGGCCGCGCAGCTCGGAGACGAACTCGTCGCCGCGGCCCTTCGGCTCCTTCGGGAACACGTCGATGGCCGCGCCGGCCAGATGCCCGCTGTTGAGCGCCTCGCGGAGCGCGACGTGGTCGACCACGATGCCGCGGGAGAGGTTCAGGAAAATGGCGCCCGGGCGCATCCGGGCGAACTGGTCCGCGCCGAAGAAGCCGGCGTTGCCGGGGCGCCCGTCGACGTGCAGCGTGACCACGTCCGAGTGCTCCAGCAGGTCGTTGAGCGAGTCGCAGCGGTGCGCGTTACCCAGGGCCAGCTTGTCGGCGGTGTCGTAGAAGGACACGTGCATGCCCAGGTTCTCGGCCAGCACGGACAGCTGCGTACCGATGTTGCCATACCCGACGATGCCGAGCCGCCGCCCGCGGACCTCGTGGCTGCCGTCGGCGGCCTTGTCCCAGACGCCGGCGTGCATGGCGGCGTTCTTCTCGGTGAGCCGGCGCGTCATCGCGATGATCTCGGCCAGCGCGAGCTCCACCACCGACCGGGTGTTGGAGAAGGGCGCGTTGAACACCGCGATACCGGCCTGCGACGCAGCGCCGAGATCGATCTGATCGGTGCCGATGCAGAACGCGCCGACCGCGATGAGGCTGTCGGCCGCGTCGATCACCTTCCCGGTGACCTGGGTCTTGGAGCGGATGCCCAGAAGGTGCACGCCCTCGATGCGCTCGATCAGCTCGGCCTCGTCGAGCGCGCCCGCGACGGACTCCACCTGGTAGCCCTCCGACTCCAGCCGCGACACCGCGTCGGCATGGATGTTCTCGAGCAGCAGGACTCGCACCTTGGCTTGGTCGATCATCAGTTTCCGTTTCGGGTTGGGTTGGACCGTCCGGGCCGCCACGCCGAAGCCCAGTTCACAGGTGTTCCAGCCTAATGTGCGGGCCGAGCGCACCCCTGCCGGTGTGCCGCAACTCCCACCTCGTCAGATGCTGCGGCGCTCACGCAGCCAGGGGATCAGCGCGTCGGCCTGGGCACGCTGGAACGCCCGGACCGTCGGGATGCTGGGCGGCGGCGGGAGCCGGCCGACGTGCACAAAGAAACCGGTGAATCCGGCGATCACGTCAGTCGCGTGCTGCGGATCGATGCCCGCGAGCAAGCGATCGCCGTCGCCGCCGTGCACGATCACGTTGAGCGCGAGCAGGACCCGGTCCAGCCACGCCGGTCCGATACAGCCCCACGGCCAGTCCACGAACACGATGCCGCCGTCCGGCCGTACCAGAAGGTTGTCGGCCCGGATGTCGCAATGGGTGAGGGTGTTTCCCGCGGCGATCGCGGCCAGGCCGCGATCCGCGGCCGCGCGCAGCTCGCCGATATGCGCGGCGGCCCAGCGATCGAGGTCGTCCGGCGGGTCGGCCGCGATGTTCGCCCAGCCCGCGAAGTCCTCGGCCAGGCGGTCGGCCGCGGACGGCGCGTCCGCCACCGGCGACGGCGTCAGCGCCTCCGCAAGCCGGGCGAGCGCTGTCACGGCCGCGTCGAGCTCGTCCTCCTCCCAAGGGGTACGGGGGTGACGACCGTCGATGTCCTCGAGGACGAGCACCACCCACTCCCCGTCGTCGTAGCTCCCCAGCAGGCGGGGCGCCGGCGCGTTAGCGGGTAGGGCGGCGGTGATGCGGGCCTCGGCGCGGGCCATCTCCACAGATCGGGTGTTGAGGGCCGTGCCGACCGCCTTGACGAACGCTCTACCGCCGGCGGCGGTCACCACCCGATCCGCGGTGCCCGGGGAGAAGCCGCCCGCTTGTGAAGTGGCCTGGACGACGGGTGAACCCAGCATCCGCTCGACCGCCGCCCGGACCTGCGCCGGCACCTCACGCCATCCGATCCGGGCCCCGCTAGCAGGCATCATGGACAGATCCTGGCAATCCGGCGCCGATTCGGAAACGGAGTTTTCGCCGTGTGACGGAGCACGCCCGTGGCTGCGCCTCACCCAACTAGGCGTCCTGCCGTTTGAGGCGCCAAGCGGCCGCGATGCCCACCGCGACCAGATAGCCGGCGAAGACCGCCAGCCCGGCCCACGGGGCCAGCGCGTCGGCCTGGCGAGTCACCGCACCGAA
Organism: Actinoplanes sp.; assembly: GCA_036001925.1. Lineage (GTDB taxonomy): Bacteria > Actinomycetota > Actinomycetes > Mycobacteriales > Micromonosporaceae > Actinoplanes. The sequence continues at coordinate 89,427 of DASYTU010000241.1, read as the reverse complement.
GGCGCTGCCCGCGGCCGACGGAAGGTACGGGCCCGCGGTGTCGCGCCACGACGCCGGTACCAAGATCTGGACCACGCCCTCGAGCAGGAACATCACGCCGAACAGCGTGCTGATCGCGGCCGGTGTCGAGCGCAGCAGCGCGCCCAGCAGCAGTCCGAGGATGCCGCCGCCGGTGAGGTACACGGCCGAGCCGATCACGGCTCGTACCACGCCGGGGTCTGACAGCGACGCGCCGCCCGCGCCGATGATGGCCTGGCCGCCCAGGAACGCGACGAACGAGGCGGCGAGCATGAGCGGGAACACGACACCGGCGAAGACCGCGACCTTGGCCCAGAGCACCGGTAGCCGGGCCGGTACGGCGGACAGCGTCGACCGGATCATGCCGGTGCTGTACTCCCCGGCCATGAGCAGGACACCTAGCGTGCCGAGCACCAGCATGGCGAACGTCGAGCCGGCGAGGCTGATGTCGGTGGGGTTGCTGGTCCCGCCGCCGGGACCGGGACCGGTGCCACCGCCCGTACTGATCGAGGATGCCAGCAGGCCGATGCTGACGTAGACCACGACCGCGGCGACCAGCGTGATCGTCGTGGAGCGCAGCGACCAGAACTTGATCCATTCGGATCGCATGACGCGGGGTTGAGTGACCTTCAGTTCGCCGCGGACGGGCGGGCGGTGTGCGACGGTCGTGGTGCTCATGCGGCTGCCCTCCCGGCTCCGGCCAGCGCCGGTTCGCCCACCGCCGGGAACTCGACGGAATCGTGGGTGAGCGCCATGAACGCCTCCTCCAGCGAGGGCTGCTGCGGCGCCAACTCGTGCAGCACGATGCCCGCCGCCGCGGCCCGGTCGCCGATCTCGTCGGCGCCGATGCCGGCGACCTCGAAGACGCCGCGACCCGCGCTCGTGACGGTGATCTCGGGGCCGATCAGGAGGTCGTACAGTGCGACGGCTTGGGGCGAACGGACCCGGACCGTGTTGCGCGAGGCCCGGTCGATGAAGTCCTGGACCGGCGCGTCGGCGATCAGCCGGCCCCGGCCGATCACGATGAGGTGCTCGGCGGTGAGTGCCATCTCGCTCATCAGGTGCGACGACACGAACACCGTGCGGCCGCCGGCGGCCAAGCTCTGCATGAGCCGGCGGATCCACAGGATGCCTTCCGGGTCCAGGCCGTTGACCGGCTCGTCGAGGATGAGCACGCTCGGATCGCCGAGCAGCGCCGACGCGATGCCGAGCCGCTGACCCATGCCGAGCGAGAATCCGCCGGCACGCTTGGTGGCCACATCGTGCAGGCCGACGATGTCGATCACTTCGTCGACGCGGGAACGCGGCACGCCGGTGGTGGCCGCCATCGCCCGCAGGTGGTTGAGCGCCGAGCGTCCGGTGTGCACGGCGCGCGCCTCGAGCAACGCGCCGACTTCGTGCAGCGGAGCGTCGAGACGGGCGTACGGGCGCCCGTTGACCGTCGCCGTCCCGGACGTGGGCCGATCCAGGCCCATGATCATGCGCATGGTGGTGGACTTGCCGGCGCCGTTGGGTCCCAGGAAGCCGGTCACGATGCCCGGCCGGACCGTGAACGTCAGCCCGTCGACGGCGGTCTTGGCGCCGTACCGCTTGGTGAGTTCGCGTACTTCGATCATGTCGTCCACGGTTGCCGTGCCGGGTCGTAGTCGGCGTCGTCCGGCGGCGGACATTCCGCGGTACCACGGCCGTGGTAGCCGCCGGTGGGTGCCTACCGTGCGAGGAGGACGTCGTCGCGGGCGAACTGCCGTACCGTCGTGGTTATGGCCGATCGGACGACGCTGCTGCGCGCGCGCAGCTTCGCCGAATGCCACCCCGCGGCGTTCGACGCCGTCCTGGGGCTGCTCATCGGCGCGCTGTCGATCGTCGTCGTGCTGACCGGACCCGGCCCGGAGCGCCAGCCTGCTACGCCGACCCTGGCCGACATCGTCGCCGCGGTCCTGGCGTTCGTGCTCGTCGCCCTCCGGCGCCGGTGGCCGGTGCCGATCTTCGCCGCGGCCACAACCGCTGCCCTCTGGCCCGTGATCAAGGACGGGCCGCCGCCGGTCCTGTTGGTTGCGGCGTTCGTCTGCGCCTGCACGGTCGCGGTCGAGACCAGCCGGCGGACATCCTGGATCGCCGGTGGCGTTGCGGCGGTCGTGTTGTACACAGCGGCGGTGCTCGCCGGCAACGGCTGGTCGTCGCCGAGCAGCCTGGGGCTGCTCGCCTGGCTGGGGATGGCGGTGGCGATCGGCGACGCGCTGCGCACCCGGCGGGCGTACGTGGCGGCCGTCGAGGAGCGGGCCCGGCGTGCCGAGGAGACCCGCGACGAGGAGGCGCGCCGGCGGGTCGTCGAGGAACGGCTGCGCATCGCCCGTGAACTGCACGACGTCGTGGCTCACCACATCGCCATGATCAACGTGCAGGCCGGCGTCGCGGCGCACGTGCTGCGTGATCAGCCGGGCAAGGCCGAGGACGCGCTGGCCCACGTACGGCAGGCGGCGCGGACCGTGCTCGACGAGACCTCCACGCTGCTGGGCGTGCTCCGCCGTCCCGACGACCCGGAGGAGTCGGAACCGACCCGCGGCCTGGCCCGGCTCGGCGGCCTGCTGGACTCGTTGGGTGGCGCCGGTCTGCGCGTCGAGCACCATCAGGAAGGCGACGCGCGGGCGTTGCCGTCGGCCGTCGATCTCGCCGCGTACCGGATCGTGCAGGAGTCGCTGACCAACGCCCAGAAGCATGGCGGCGACGGCTCGGCGCGGCTGCGGCTGGCCTACACACCCGCGGGCCTGGAGATCGAGGTGGCGAACGCCGCCGGGCTGGATGCCGGCGGCGACGTCGGCCACGGGCTGGTCGGCATGCGCGAGCGGGCCGCGGCCGTCGGCGGCACGCTGCGAGCCGGGCGCTCGGGCGGGCGGTTCGTGGTGGCGGCCTTCCTGCCGGCGCCGGCGTGGCAGCAGAGTGAACCGGCGTTGTCGGACGGGCTCGCATGACGATCCGGGTGCTGCTCGCCGACGACCAGACGCTCATCCGCGCCGGCTTCCGGGTCCTCGTGGAGAGCGCGCCCGACCTCGAGGTGGTCGGCGAGGCCACCACCGGCCGCGAGGCCGTCGCGATGGCGCGCAGCCTGCGAGCGGACGTCGTACTCATGGACATCCGCATGCCGGAACTCGACGGCATCGAGGCCACCCGGCTGATCACCGCGGACGAGGACATGGCCGGAGTCCGGGTGCTGATCTTGACTACGTTCGAGGTCGACGAGAACGTGCTGCGGGCGCTGCGCGCCGGCGCGAGCGGGTTCCTCAGCAAGGGCGTCGAGCCGGCCGACCTGCTGGACGCGATCCGCGTGGTCGCGTCCGGCGAGGCCCTGCTGTCGCCGAAGGCCACCCGCAGCCTGATCGCGCGCTTTCTGGACCAGCCCGAACCGGGCGCGCTGCCCGCGCCCGCCCGGCTCGACGGCCTGACGGACCGGGAGCGTGAGGTGCTCTCGCTGGTCGCGGCCGGACTTTCCAACGACGAGATCGCCGAACGACTGTACGTGTCCCCGCTGACCGCGAAGACGCACGTGAACCGGGCCATGACGAAGCTCGGCGCGCGGGATCGGGCGCAACTGGTCGTCATCGCGTACCAGAGTGGGTTGGTCCGTCCGTCGCAGTAGCGATTGCCGGGAGATACCGCAGATGTGGTAGTGGCGACAGTCCGCGCTGGGACGACGTCCCGGCGGCCGGTCGGCGGCATGCTGGAGGCATGGGTTCGCTGGGGTGGGCGGTCGCGCTGTCCGTGCTGTCGGCGGCGAGCTATGCGGCCGCGGCGGTGGTGCAGGAGCGGCTCGCCGCGGCCGGGCATCGCGGGTTGTCCCGGTGGATCGTCGCGATGCTGCTCACCGGGGTCGGCGCGGGCCTGCACGTGGTGGCGCTTGGCTTCGGGACCGTCGGCGTGGTGCAGGCGTTGGGCACGCTGACACTGCTCTTCGCGCTGCCGATCGCGGCGGTCCGGACGCGTACCCAGATCGCGCCGGCCGCATGGCGCGACGCCGTACTGACGGTCGCGGGCCTAGTGACGATCATCACGCTGACCGCCATGCCGGCCGGACCGGCGGTGTTGACCAGTGGTGCGAGCCGCTATCTCGCGCCCGGTACGGTCGCGGTGGTCGCGGCTCTGGCCGGCACGGCCTTGCGGGCGTCCTCGCCATTGGCGCGCAGCCTGTTGCTGGCAGGCGCATCCGGTGCGGCCTTCGCGATCGCCTCGGTGTTCTCCAAGGCGGTGCTCGTCTCGTTCTCGGTTCCGGGGGCGGCGGTCGTGGCGGTGCTGGCGCTCGGCGGCTACCTGCTCGGGCAGCTGTCGTATCGCGGCGCGGGACTGGCCGCGCCGTTGGCGATGGTGAGCGTGGCGAACCCCGTGGTCGCGGCGGTCGTGGGGATCCTGATCTTCGGCGAGGGTTTCCGGTTCGGCACGCTCGGATCGATCCTCGCGGCCGGGGCCGGCGCCGTCGCCGCGACCGGCGTGATCGGACTGTCCCGGCGTACCGCAGTGGCCGTGGTGGGTGGTGCGACGCCGGATTCCGAACGGGTCACGCCGGGCGGGTCTCCGGCCGCGCCAGGCCTTGCGGCGCAGCCCGCCCGCTCGTGAGAGGGAGGGCAGCCGCGACGACGACCGCCGCCAGCAATCGGGCGTTGCTCCACAGGGGAGGGCCCAGCGCGGTCACCGGGAGCACCATGATCACCAGTACGCCGGCGATCCACGCGCGTCGCGCCCACACCGGCCCGCGCACCGGCAGCAGGACCGCCAGCACCAACCACGCCTGATGGTGGGTCCACGACACGGGCGACAGCACGATGCTGGCCGCGCCGACGACGACCAGCGCCGACGGCCAATCGCCGGCGCGGCCCAACCGGCCCGCGCGCCGCAACGCGAGCGCCGCGACGCCCCCGCCGACGATCAGCACCACCGCCGATCGGAACGGGGCCGAGACCTCGAACCGCATCAACGCGCCATTGAGGGACTGGTTGCCGACCGACGTGATGTAACCGAGCCGGCTCACGTGCGACACCTCGACGGTCCAGAACCGCCACGAGTCGTCGGGCAGCACGAGTCCGGCGAGCACTCCGGCGGCGGCGAACGTCCCCGCCGCGATCGCCGCGGCCGCACGCCGGCCGGCGAACCACAGCATCGGGACGAAGATCAACGGCGTGAGCTTGATCGCGGCCGCCAGCCCGATCAAGACGCCCTGCCCGCGGGACGGTCGCAGCACGTCCACCGCGACCAACGCCGCCAGCAACACGCTGACCTGCCCGTACCGGATGTCGGAGGACACCGGCGCCGACACCATCAAGACCAGACCGACCATCGGTACGGCCGCCGGGCGCGCCGTCACGAGGTGGGCCATCCAGGCGACGGTGGCGATGGTCGCGAGCGTCCACGCGACCTGAAGCGGGAGCGTAGGCGCCCAGGTCAGCGGCCAGAAGAGCAACCCCGCGAACGGTGGATAGGTAAACGGCGCGTGGCCCGCACTGATGAAGTCGTAGAGGCTCATGCCGTGCCGGAGCCCGCCGACCGCGCCGACGTAGACGCCCAGGTCGGACAGCCGGATCGCGGCGGGCCGGCTGAGTGCCCCGTAGGCCGTGACGGCCGCGACGAAGATCGCCGGCAGCCACCAGGCGAGCGGCACCTGTTCGGCTGATTGCGCGGGCGCGGTTCCGCGGTATGTGCGCCGTTCGCCCGTCCGGCGTGCTTCCGAGAGGCCCCTGCCGTACGCACGCCGGCCGCTCTGCCAGCGCGCGTCCACGGGTCCGCGGCGGTACGTGCGCGGGCCGTCCTGCCAGCGCGCGTCCACGGGTCCGCGGCGGTACGTACGCGGGCCGCTCTGCCAGCGCGTGTCCACCAGTCCGCGGCGGTACGTACGCCGGCCGTCCTGCCAGCGCGCGTCCACGAGTCCGTTGCGTTGGAGGCGGACCAGGGTCGGGTAGAGCGTCCCGCTCGACAGGCCGGTGTCGCGAAGCAGGTCGAGGCCGTGGAGCGCGGCGCCACGATCGTCGCCTATCGCGTCGAGGACGGCCGTTGTTGCGTCTCCCATAGTCGTTTCCCTACATAGGGGGATGGTGGTGTGCCGTAGTCGGGGACGCCGGCGCCAGGCTAGCGGCTCGTTCGGTCGTGGTGGGGCGCGGTCTCGCCGCATGATGCCGTTTCGCCGGGATGGCCGGTTTCGCGGTGGTGTGCTCTTGCGTCGTCAGGTGCGTTCTCGCGCCGGTGCGCGCGTTCGCTGTGATGCGCGATCAGGAGGGCCACGAGCAGCGCGACCGCCATCCGGCCCGGGGCGTGCGCGAGGAACCCGAAGCCGAAGACGTTCGAGTTGTCGAGCATCCGGTGCAGCGTCGCGTCGACCGTCCCGCTCGAACGGCGAAGCGCCTCGCCGGCAGCCAGCGCGAGGAGGCCTCCCCCCGCGCCCACCGCTACCCTGGCCGAGCCATGATCGCGGAGCGCGGAAGGTAGGTGGTGCCATGGCGTCCGCAATCTTTCGCGCTGCCGGCAGACCCGGCCGGGCGCGCTCGCCCGGGCGAGGACGTAGGCCGAGCAGAGCAGGAGCGGGCCGACCATGGCAGAGGCGTTGCCGATGAGAATGCCGGACGCGTGGAACGCCGGTCCGGATGCCTGCAGGCTGCCGAACGCGGCATTGCCATCCGCGAAGTAGGCGCCGAAGTCCGCGATGCCGCCGGGCAGCAATGCGAGCGGCAGCCAGATCGGCGCCGAGCCCAAGCCGACGCCGAGCACCTGGGCCGCATGCAGCGAGCCCGCGACTGCCGCCAAGTCGAGCCCCACCAGGCCGCCGGCCACGCCGGCGAGCATGCCCAGGCCGCGCCGGCCGGCGGCGGTGAGGCGCGCGGCCACGACGGCGCTGGCAGCGGTCAGCACGGTCCAGGTCGCGACCGCCGGCAGGATGTCAATCCATCCCATGAACGGCATGACCGCGACCTGGTTGCCGGCCAGCAGGAACGCGAACATCGCCACCCCGAGCAACGCGGTTGTCCGAACCGCATCGCCTGCGGCAGTCGCCTCGGTACGAGGCTGGACCGCTCCCGCCACCCCGCCGGTGCGTGTGCGGGCCGCGAGCGCGACCATGACGAACGCCGCCACGGCCAGCACCCCGATCGCCCCGGCCGGTGACAGGCGCGCGTGCTGGTACGCCAGATGGACGGCATCGAAGAGCGCCGCCGCGAGCAAGGTCACGCCGGCCGCGAGTGCCGCCGGCCGGGTCAGACTCGCGGCGCGGTCCGGCCACGTGGCCGGTTCCGCGCCCTCCTCCTCTACCGCGGGGGAGAGCGCGATACTGCCGGCAAAGCTGATCGTGCGGCGCACGCGGGCCAGCCGCCCGAGTGCGGGGTCGTCGCGGATGGCATCGAGCTCAGCCGCCCATTCCCGTAGCATGATCTCGGACAGATCCGCTGGCCACCGGCGCGCCGCCGAAGCAAGCCCGGCCCGAGCGAGTCGATCGAGGCCGCCCCGAGCCTGTCTGCCGCAGCCGTCCCGAGCGAGGGGGTCGCGGCCGTGCCGAGCGAGCGGGTCGCGGCCGTTCGGAGGGAGCGCGTCGCGGCTGTGCCGAGGGAGCGCGTCGCGGCTGTCCGGAGGGAGCGCGTCGCGGCCGTGCCGAGGGAGCGCGTCGCGGCCGTCCGGAGGGAGCGCGTCGCGGCCGGTCATGCCTGCCGTGCCCGGCCGACGGGGCCGCTCGCGCGGGCCATCTGCTGCTGCATCAGCGCAACCTCGCGGCGCGCCTCGACCACGCCCTCGGCGGTGAGGCGGTAGTAGCGGCGGGTCGGGCGGCCCTCGACGACCGGGTCGACGTCCTCCCATCGTGACCGGACCCAGCCGGCACGTTCGAGGCGGACCAGGATCGGGTAGAGCGTGCCGCTCGGCAGTCCGGTGTCCTGCATGAGCTGCAAGCCGTAGCGCTCGATCACGGGGTCCTCGAGTAGCGCGGCCACGACTTTCAGCACCGATGTCGTCATCCGTGGGCCACCCATGGCTGTAACTCTACATAGGGTCGCCAAGTAGTGGTAGGGCCGACGCCACAGAAGACGCCACAGAAGGGGTAGGGCCGGGGCCGCGCGGCACGGCCCGGCGACACGCGGTCAGGACCTGCGGGCGAGCCGATAGTGCGCGACCCCTGCCGAAGCGACGAACTCCACGACCTCGTACCCGGCGAACGCGTTGCCGTCGAAGACCCGCTCGCCGGCGCCGAGCAGGACCGGCACCTCGGCGACGTGCATCTCGTCGAGGAGGCCGGCGCGGGCGTACTCCTTGATCGTCGCCATCCCGCCGCCCAGGCGGACGTCCCGGCCGCCGGCCGCCTCGAACGCCCGGGTCAGCGCTGCCTCGATCCCGTCGGTGACGAAGTGGAACGTCGTGCCGCCCTTCATCGGGAGGTCCGCGCGCGGGTGGTGGGTCAGTACGAAGACATCGTGATGGTACGGCGGCTCGTCGCCCCACCATCCCTTCCACGATTCGTCTGGCCACGCGTCGCGGATGGGGCCGAACATGTTGCGGCCCATGACGGTCGCGCCGATGTTGTCGTCGCCGCGCCTAAGGAATTCGTCGTCGACGCCCTCGGTGCCGCCCTCCTGGCCTATCATGGCCCGGCCGTAACGGGTCTCGAATATCCAGGTGTGCAGCTCCTCGCCGCCGACCCCCAGCGGATGGTCGACGTCCTGGTCCGGGCCGGCCGCGTATCCGTCGAGGGACATGGCGAGGTTGTGAACCCGCAGTTTCGGCACGTACCGATCCTACCGAGCCGCGGGCAGAGTGACGGTCAGGATCAGGCCGCCGCCTTCGCGGGGTTCCGCCGCCACGAAGCCGCCGTGCGCGCGCGCCACCGCTCGGACGATCGACATGCCCAGCCCGGCGCCCGGCACGGCGAGCCGCTCGGTCCCCAACCGCCGGAACGGCTCGAACAGTCCGGGCACCTCGTAGCGGGGAATGACCGGGCCGGTGTTCGCGACGGTCACAAACGCCATCCCGCCCGGCCGAGTGCTGGTGGCCACCGAGACCCAACCGTCGGCCGGCACGTTGTAGCGCACCCCGTTCTCCACCAGATTCTGCACCAGCCGTTCGAGCAGCACCGGGCTGCCGACGACGGGGGCGGGCGAGGCGGAAACCTGCAGCGGGTACGACGAGCAGGACGCGACGTGCTCGACGATGTCGGCCAGGTCCACATAGAAGCGCTCGGTGACCGTGCGTTCCGACTGGGCGAGCACGAGCAGCCCGTCGATGAGCCGCCCGTGCCGGTCGTTGATCTCGAGCAGCGTCGTGCCCAACTGCCGCATCTCCGGCGAGACCGACGGCGGGGTCAGCGCGACCTCAAGCAGTGTCCGGTTCAGCGTCAGCGGCGTGCGCAGTTCGTGGGACGCGCTCGCGATGAACCGCCGCTGCGCCTCGAAGGAGTCGTCCAGCCGCGCCAGCATCACGTCGAACGTGTCCGCAAGCTCCTTGATCTCGTCCGGCGGCCCGTCCAGGGAGATGCGTTCGTGCAGGGCGGCCGGCGTGTCCGCGATCCGCCGGGCGGTCTCGGTGATCGTGTGCAGCGGCTGTAGCATGCGGCCGGCGATCAGCCAGCCCAGCGCGATGGCCGCGGCACTCACCACCACCAGCGCGATCCCACCCTGGGTGAGCAGCGTGTGCAGCGCGCTGTCCCGGGCCCCTGCGGCGACCTTCTGTACGAGTACCTGCCCGTTGGGCGGGGGCACTTGCGGGTCCCCGGAGATGAGCGCCTGGCCGGCCGGCACGCCATGCGACACCAGCACGTACGTGGCACCGAGCAGTACCAGCCCGGCCACCACGAACAGGCCGCCGTACACCAGGGTGAGCCGGCCGCGGACGGTGAGCTTCATCGGATCCGGTACCCCACTCCCGGCTCGGTCAGCAGCACCGGCGGGTCGCCCAGCTTCCGGCGCAGCTTGAGGATCGTCATCCGGACCGCGTGGGTGAACGGGTCCGCGTTCTCGTCCCACGCCTTCTCCAGCAGTTGCTCCGCCGACACCGCCGTGCCGTCCGCGCGCAGTAGCTCGGCGAGCACCGCGAACTCCTTTCGGGACAGCGGCACGTACCGGCCGTCGCGGAAGACCTCGCGGCGGTACGGGTCCAGGCTGATCCCCGAGCGGCGCAACACCGGCGGCGCGGCCGGCCGCGACCGGCGACCCAGCGCCGCCACCCGCGCGGCTAGCTCGCGCAGCGCGAACGGCTTGGGCAGGTAGTCGTCTGCGCCGAGGGAGAGGCCGTCGACGCGGTCGTCGATCCCGGCGGCCGCGGTCAGCATCAGCACCCGGACTGGGCCGCCCCGCGAAGCGATCGCGCGGCACACGTCGTCGCCGTGCACGACCGGCAGGTCCCGGTCGAGCACCACCACGTCGTAGTCGTTCACGCCCACGCGTTCGAGCGCCGCGCCGCCGTCGTACACGACGTCGACCGCATGCGTCTCGTGCCGCAGGCCCTCGGCCACCGCGTCCGCGAGCAGCGGCTCGTCCTCGACCACCAGGATCCGCATGTCTCCATGGTGACCCACGGTGATGTCACCTCGGCGTCATCGTACGGGTTGACGCCCGAGAAATGCCTCGACGCCTCTACTTCTCCTTGAGGGCAACAAAGGAGGAGACATGCGAAGGAGCGGAGCGCTCGCGCTGATGCTGATGCTGACGTTGGCCGGCTGCGCGGCGCAGAACGGCGGGGACGGCGTGGCCACCGCCAACGGCAAGCCGACCGCGACGGCCAGTTCCCAGCCGAGCACCAATGACGAGGACGCCCCCCTGAAGTTTGCGCAGTGCATGCGACAGCACGGCATGAGCTGGTTCCCCGATCCCCAGCCGGGCGGCGGTGGCCTCAAGATCAAGATCCCACCGGGCCAGGACAAGGCCAAGGTCGACGCCGCGATGGAGGCGTGCAAGAAGTACATGCCGGGTGGCGGCGAGCCAGGAAAGATCGATCCGGAAGCGTTGGAGCAGGCCCGCCAGATGGCCAAATGCATGCGCGAGCACGGCGTGCCGAACTTCCCCGACCCGAACGCCAACGGCCAGATCCAGATCGACGGCAACAAGCTCGGCATGGAGCCCGGCGACCCGACGTTCGACGCCGCCGAAAAGGCGTGCGCGCAATACGCGCCGAAGGGATCGGCCACCGAGCGGAAGGTGGACAAGGGATGAGCGCCCGGAGGAAGGCGGCCGTCGCGGTCGCGGCCGTTGCGGTGGGTGGCGCGACCGCGGCCGCCGTCGCGTTCGGCCTGCCCGAGGCCCCGAGCGCCAGCAGCTCGGGCAGCGCGATGCCGCCGGCCACGGCCTCCGTGACGCGCCAGACGCTGATCGACACTGAGGACAAGGACGGCACGCTGGGGTACGGGGACACGACGACCATCGCCGCGCGCCTGGCCGGGACGCTCACGGCGCTCCCCGCGGTGAACGCGACGATCAAGCGCGGCACGCCGCTCTACCGCGTGGACGAGACGCCGGTGGTGCTGTTGTACGGGTCGTTGCCGGCGTACCGGACGCTGGCGCCGGGCGTCGAAGGCGACGACGTGCGGCAGTTCGAGCGGAATCTCTGGGCGCTGGGCTATCGCGGGTTCACGGTCGACGAGACGTACTCGTCGGCGACCGCTACCGCCGTACGGAAATGGCAGAAGGACCTGGGGCTGACGCGGACCGGGACGGTGGAAACGGCCCGGATCGTCTACGCGCCGGGAGCGGTCCGGGTCAGTGACCGCAAGGCCACCCCCGGCGATGCCGTCGGTCCGGGCGCCGCGGTCCTCACCGTCACCGGCACCTCTCGGGTGGCGACCGTCGATCTCGACATCGCCGACCAGCGGCTGGCCAAGGTCGGCGCCACGGTCAAGGTCACGCTGCCGGACGGCACGGTGGTGCCCGGGAAGATCACGGATGCCGAGACCGTGATCGAGCCGGGTGACGGCCAGCAGCCGGACACCACCAAGGTCGAGGTCACGATCGGCTTCGCGGCGGGCAAGAACCCGCAGGGCCTGGACCAGGCCTCGGTCACGGTCGCGTTCACCGCCGCGCAACGCAAGGCCGTGCTGACGGTCCCGATCGCGGCGCTGCTGGCGCTCGCCGAGGGTGGGTACGGGGTCCAGATCGTCGACGGCGCCACCACCCGGATCGTGGCCGTGCAGACCGGGCTGTTCGCGGACGGGCGCGTCGAGGTCACGGGCGACGGCCTGGCTGAGGGCATGACCGTAGGGATGCCGGCATGAGCGAGCGCACCGAGCGAAGCGAGGGCCACGAGCGCATGCGAAAGGTGGGCACAGCATGAGCGAGCGCACCGAGCGAAGCGAGGGCCACGAGCGCATGCGAAAGGAGGAGATGGCATGAACGGTCTTGTCGAGCTTGAGAATGTCACCAAGGCGTATCCCGGCGGGGTCACGGCGCTGTGCGACGTCACCCTGACCGTCGGGTACGGCGAGCTGGTCGCGATCGTCGGCCCGTCCGGCTCTGGCAAGTCCACGATGCTGCACCTCATCGGCACGCTGGACCGGCCGTCCGCGGGCGGCGTACGGATCGATGGGCACGACGTCGCCACACTCCCGGATCGGGAGCTGTCGCGCCTGCGAGCCCGCCGGATCGGGTTCGTGTTCCAGCAGTTCCATCTGGCGCCGGGGCGCAGCGCTGCGGCCAACGTGGCCGATGGTCTGCTCTATGCCGGCGTACCCGCCAAGGAGCGTGTGCGGCGCGCGGAGGCCGCGCTGGTCCGGGTTGGCCTCGGCGATCGGCTTTCGCACCGGCCGCATCAGCTCTCTGGCGGCGAGAAGCAGCGGGTCGCCATCGCGCGGGCCGTGGTGGGCGAACCGGCGCTGCTGCTGGCGGACGAACCCACCGGCAACCTGGACTCGGTGTCCGGCGCGGGCGTCGTCCAGCTGTTGAGCGAGCTCAACCTGGCCGGGACGACGGTATTGATCATCACGCACGATCGGGAGATCGCCGCCAGCTTGCCGCGCCAGATACCGATGCGTGACGGGCGGGTGATCTGATATGTCGCTAGCGGATATGCTCCGGGTCGCCGGGGTCGGGCTGCGCGCGCGGCCGCTGCGGGCGTTTCTGTCGGCGTTGGGGATCGCGATCGGCATCGCGGCGATGACCGCGGTCGTCGGCATCTCGTCGTCGAGCCGCGCCGACCTCGATCGGGCGCTCGCCGCGCTCGGCACGAACCTGCTGACGGTCTCGCCCGGCTCCACCATGTTCGGCAGCGATGCGACGTTGCCCGACGAGTCGGTACGGATGATCTCCCGGATCGGCCCGGTCCGCCGGGTCTCCGCGATCGGCACCGTTTCCGACACCTCGGTCTACCGGACCGACCGGATCCCGGCCGCGGAAACCGGCGGGCTTTCGGTGCACGCCGCCCAGCTTTCCCTGCTGGACACCGTGAGCGCCAGGCTCGTCAGCGGTACCTGGTTGAACGCGGCGACCGCGCGTTACCCGGCCGTGGTGCTCGGTGCCGCCGCGGCCCGGCGGCTCGGCTCGGTGCCCGCGGTGTGGCTGGGCGGCCGGTGGTTCACCGTGGTCGGCGTGCTGGCCCCGGCGCCGCTCGCGCCCGAGCTGGACTCGTCCGTGCTGGTCGGGTGGCCCGCGGCCACGACGTACCTCGGCTTTGACGGACATCCGACGACCGTCTACACGCGATCCACCGACTCCCAGGTCGAGGCGGTACGGGCGGTGCTGGCCGCGACCGCGAACCCGGAGAACCCGAACGAGGTCAAGGTGTCCCGTCCCTCCGACGCGCTGGCCGCGCAGCGGGCGACCGACCGGACGTTCACCGGCCTGCTGCTGGGTCTCGGCGCGGTGGCGCTGCTGGTGGGCGGCATCGGCGTCGCCAACACGATGGTGATCTCGGTGCTGGAACGCCGGGCGGAGATCGGCCTGCGGCGCTCGCTGGGCGCGACCCGGGGCCAGATCCGGACGCAGTTCGTGACGGAGTCGCTGTTGCTGTCGCTGCTCGGCGGGGTCGGCGGTGTGCTGGGCGGTCTCGCGGTGACGGCGTTGTATGCGATGACTCGTACATGGCCGACGGTGGTGCCGGCGTGGGCGCTGATCGGGGGCGTCGGCGCCACCGTGCTGATCGGAGCGATCGCGGGTCTCTACCCGGCGATCCGGGCGGCACGCCTGGCGCCGACCGAGGCGCTGGCCGCGCCCTGACGGTACGTTCGCGGCGTGAAGTTCGTTCTCGAGGTGGACATGGACGGGTTCGGGGACCGGGCCGGAGCCGAGCTCGGCCGGATCCTGCGCTACTGGGGCGGGGCGATGCCGAAGGTCGAGCTGACCGACGGCGCGGCACAGGCGATCTACGACTCCGAGTATCGCGAGGTGGGCCGCTGGACCGTCACGGCGGCCGATTAGGGCGTGTCCTGTCGATCTTGCAGTGGTTGATCGTTGACGATGTGCCGGTGGTGCGTCGTGGTGAGTTGACCGACGAGGCGTGGGCGGTGATCGCGCCGCTGCTGCCCGCACCGGGACGTTCTTGCGGGCGATGGCGGGATCACCGACAGGTCATCAACGGGATCTTGTGGAAGCTGCGCACGGGTGCGCCGTGGCGGGACCTGCCGGAACGCTACGGGCCGTGGAAGACCTGCCACGAACGCCTGCGCCGCTGGACGGCCGATGGAACGTGGGACTGGATTCTGGCCCGCGGCGCAGGTCCACGACGACGGCACACCGGTGCAGTGGACGATCAGCATCGACTCGTCGATCGTGCGGGCGCACCAGCATGCCGCTGGCGCCCGGCAAAAAGGGGGCTCCCGAACAAAAGCGGCGACGCCTGGTGCGCAAGATGACGAGGCCATCGGCCGATCCCGCGGCGGGCTGAGCACCAAAATCCACCTCGCCGTGGACGGACGCGGCCGGCCACTGTCGATCCTGCTCACCCCAGGCCAGGCCGGCGACAATCCACAGCTACTGGCCCTGCTCGACGCCATCGCGGTGAACGAGCCGGGACCCGGCCGGCCCTGTAAACGACCCGACGTGCTGATCGCGGACAAGGGCTACGCACACGATTCGACCCGTCGGGCGTTGCGTTCTCGCGGGATCCGCCACGTTATCCCCGAACGCTCGGACCAGATCGCCCGCCGGGCTGCCAAGGGCAGCGCCGGCGGCAGGCCACCCACCTTCGACAAGGTGATCAACAAGAAGCGCAACGTCGTGGAGCGCTGCTTCAACCGGCTCAAGCAGTGGCGTGACCTGGCCACCCGCTACGCCAAACGCGCATCCCTCTACCGCGCCAGCCTTGTCCTCATCGCCGCCATCATCTGGCTCCCATGATCGACGGAACGGGCCCTAGTCGATGGCCTTCGAGCTACTGAGCGGGCGGCTCGCCGTACCGCTTGATGTGCTCGGCCCAGTCACGGACGACCGCTTTTGCCTGGGCACGACGCATCGGTGGAGTGCGGTGCAGTTGAATGTTGCCGTCAGGCGCGTCGGGCACATAGGCGATTACTGGCCACCTGTTCGTTACGGCGCGCCACGGCCACACCACCGCCGTCGCGAGCAGCGCGCTCAGCCCGTTCAGCATGTCGAAGGCCTCACGTCCTGGGTGGAACGGATCGTAGCGGTACCCGGGCGCCCGCCAGAGCGCGCGCGGGACTGGCCGCCATGCGAGGCGCTGCCGGCCTACCCGCCACGGGGTCCATTCGCCCGTCGGCGACCGCGTCATCACCAACACGCCGTCATGTTGACACAGACGTACAACCTCGTGAGACTGATGCCGATCAATGCCTCGGTGATGGAAGCCCGCCGAGCGGACGGGACTATCGTCCCGACCACCAAGGCATAGCGGATCATCAACCCCTACGTGATCGGCAGGACACCCCCTAGGCGGCCGGCGTCGGCGCCGCCGCGCCGGCGCCGGTCCGGTCGCTGCGCCGCGGTCGTCAAGCCGTCGGCGCGGTGAAGCGGATCTCGTGGCGTGCGGTGGGGGCGAGGAAGTCCAGCAGGCCGCCGCCCTCGACGGTCAACGCGTCGCGGTCGGACGCGGACAGCGGCGCGAACGGGCGCACGCTCAGCGTCGCCATGTCCCGTGTCGTGTCGAGCGTCCAGGTCGCGGCGGTGAAACCGTCGACGAGCACAAGGCGCGGAACCGGTCCGTGCGGGTCGAAGTTCTGTTCGCGGACGAGGTCGGTGACGACCCTCGACCGGTCCTGGTGCGACAGCAGAAGATTGTCGAAGTCGTACAGGTACCGGACGGGTGCGCTCACTTGCGGGTCCGGTCGGGGGGCGTCGGGCAGGTCGAACAGTTCGGCGCCATTCTCGTCGCGGAACGTGGCCAGGCGGGGCCGGAGCCGATCGAGCACCTCCGCCAGCCGGCTGAGACCGGACCAGGTCTGCACGTCGCGTACGGTCGCCGGGCCGAACGCGGCCAGATATCGCAGGACCAGCCCGTCGACCGGTTGGTCGGTCCGCAGCGGCTCGCCCACCCACGACTCGAGTGGCGCGTGGACGGTCTGACCGCTGGCGCCCCACACGCCCCGTGGCGGGATCTGTACGACCGGCAGCAGGTTGCGCACCGCGTACGCGAGGCTTGCCGGATTGCGGTCCGGCCACCGCTCGGACAGCAGCCGGCCGAGCTCGGCCGGCGTGCACGGCCGTTCGTCGAGCAGTTCGCGGCCCGCGGCGACCACCGCGCCGGTCTCCAGCCCGCGCATCGAGCGGCCGTGGATGTAGTTGGTGAACAGCTCGCGGTCCAACACCGGCTGTACGAGCGGGCGGATGGCAAGCGCGTCGGCCGCGCTGACCAGGTGGATCGTCGAGCGCATGAGCGCGATCCGCACTGCACGCCGCTGGACGAGCAGCTCCGCGATGTCCTCGGCGCGGCAGTCCGCGAGCCGGCTCCATAGCCCCACATACCACGTGTGCGGGGTCTGCGCCTGCACGCCGACGAGGTGCTCGATAGCCTGCAACGGGGCAAGATCGGCGCGGCGCAGGAGCAGTTGCCGGTCGAGGGTCGCCCGGTTGAGGGCACGGCGGGTCAGCGTCCGCATGCGGGCACACTTGCATGCGTCTGCTCAGCTGTACACAGCCCCGGCTGCCCTCATGCAACCGCCCGGTGGCCGGTGACCCTCGAGCTGGGCAGGCGACCGGCCTTCGCGCGGCCGGTCATCTCGCCGCCCGTCACGGTGACCTCGAAGGTCAACGTCAACCGCATCGGTTTGGTGATCGACTGTGCCCAGGTCAGCCGATCGCCGTCCAGCACCAGGTCGGTGAGCTGGACTTCCTCACCGTGTCGCAGGTCGCGGGCGACGCCGCGCAGCCGACCGTCCGCGGTGGACAGTGTCAACTCGGCGCTCTGCGTGCCGATGGGCGTGTCGATGCGCAGGTTCCACGTTCCGTCAACGGGCATGGCGGCTACCCTCGACCGCCCGCCCGGCGTTACGCCAGACGGTGCCGCGGCGCTCATGTGCGAACAGCTTCTCCACGGCGTGCGCGACCCGCGGACCCAGCTCGCGTTCGAGCAGGTACAGGCCCAGATCCAGGCCGGAGGTCACGCTTGCTCCGGACACCAGGTCGCGGTCGTCGACGATACGGGCATCGACCGCGACCGCGCCGGTGGCCTCCAGCACATCCATCCCCATGTGGTGGGTGGTCGCGGGGCGGCCCTCGATCAGCCCGGCCATCGCGAGCACCAACGACCCTCCGCACACGGTCGCCACCGTCAACCCGGGCCGGTCGAGCGCCTTTCCCAGCAGCGCCGGCAGGTCCGTCTCGAGCGTACGAGCGAGGATTGCCGGAATGCTGTCCTCCCGGCCTTCACCGTCCGTGGGCAGTCGGCCCACCGCGCCCGGCACGACGACCAGGTCCGCCCGTTCCGGATCCAGGCAGGCAGTCGCGGACAGCGACAGTGGTCCGATCCCGCTCGGCACCTGTCGAGGGCCCTCGGCGGACACGAGTTCCACCGCCAACGCCCCACCGGTGAGCTCGCCGCCGGCGTACAGCACCTCGTACGGTGCGATGACGTCGAGTGGGTCAAATCCGTCGAATAACACCATCTGGACCAACATGGTGCTGAGGCTAACGACGCCGGACGATCATCGGAACCGGCTTGATTGCCACGTTCCAACGGATTCTCGCCAACGCCTCCTGTCAGCATCGGCCCTGCTCACGAGGCCTACAGTCGTTCCCATGCACACCGTGGCCGTCCTCGCTCTGGACAAGGTCATCCCGTTCGACCTATCCACGCCGATCGAGGTGTTCACCCGCGCCCGGCTGCCCGACGGCCGGTCCGCGTACCGGGTCCGGGTCTGCGGCGCCACCGCGAGCGTCGACGCCGGAGCGTTCACCATCCAGCCGCACTGGGGCCTGGACGCACTCGCCGGCGCGGATACCATCATCCTGCCCGGATGCGCCGACCCCACCGCCCCGGTCCCGGCCGACGTCCTGGACGAGCTCCGCCGCGCCGCCGCCCGCGGCACCCGCATCGCCTCGATCTGCTCCGGGGCGTTCATCCTGGCCGCCACCGGACTACTCGACGGGCACCGCGCGACCACGCACTGGCTCGCCGCCACCACGCTCGCCGAGCGGCACCCCGGAATCGACGTCGACCCCGATGTGCTCTATGTGGACAACGGCCAGTTCCTCACGTCCGCCGGCGCGGCCGCCGGGCTGGACCTGTGCCTACACCTGATCCGCCGCGACCACGGCTCAGCGGTGGCCGCCGACGCCGCCCGGCTCTCCGTCATGCCGCTGGAACGCGAGGGCGGCCAGGCTCAATTCATCGTCCACGACCAGCCGCCCACGCCGCGCGGCTCGATCCTGGAACCGCTGCTGCTGTGGATGGAGAGCAACGCCGCCGAAGACCTCACGCTCGAAGCCATCGCCGCCCACGCCGGCATGAGCACCCGTACGCTCAACCGCCGCTTCCGCGAACAGACCGGCACCACGCCGTTGCAATGGTTGCACCGCGCTCGCATCCGCCAGGCGCAGTATCTGCTCGAAGTCACCGCCCACCCCGTCGACCGCATCGCCGCACAGGTGGGTTTCGGTTCACCGACGGCATTTCGCGACCGCTTCAAGCGGATCGTCGGCACCAGCCCGCACGCATACCGGGCCGCGTTCGCAGGGTCAGGCGTTCACTAACGTGCCCTCAAGCAGTCTGAGGGCGGCTCGCCGCATGATGGTCTCGGCAGCGGCCGGTGGGTGCCACCGATCGATGTCGCGTTAGCCAGTAGCGCCCACCAGGTCCAGGTAGCCGTGTACCGCGTCCCACAAGTGGCTCTCCGGGTAGACCCCGGATCCGCGGTGGGCCGAGCGCCAGTCGCGTTCCCAGAAGCCTGCTTCGACCCGGCGGAGGTGGGCCAGGCTCGCGGCAAGTTCGGCGGTCAACTGCTCGTGCCGCTGCGCGGCAGTGGGTGCCGGCATGCGCAGGTCTTCTGCCTCGCCGCGTTCGAGCGCGTCCAGCGCTGTCGTGTCCGGCCCGTCGAGTGACCAGACGCGCAACGGGCGCTCAATGATGTGGTTGGTGACCGGCCATACCGCCGGTCGCCAGTACCACTCCACCGGGGCCTTGTCGATCTCCAGCAGATGCGGCAGGCCTGCGCATGACTGTGGTCGCGCGCACCAGGTCAACTCGTCGGCGGGCAGGTTGAGCACGAACGCCATCTGCACCACGGGCACATCGGTGCGGGGCTCGAGGACAGCGCCGAAGGCGTATGCGCCGATCAGGAACGGCTCGTCGTCCCACAACCCGACGGCCCCCTGGCAGCGTTCCGCGACGATTCGAAGTCGGCGTACCGCAGTCTGGTGACGCACGCAGCAATTTTGCCGCATGACCGCGCGACGGTCACCGGATGGTGGCGGTACCGGCTGGGTCGCGGCCGGTACCTTCGGCACCTGCGCCGGTCCCGACATGACCGCCTCCCTCGGTACGCGCTGCAGTTCGGCGCCGACCGTGCGTTCACCGGCACGTTCTGCCGCACGCATTTGGACGCGGAGCTTCCCGATCCGATCCCTGCGCTGCGTCGACGTCGGCGAACGTGGGTTGAGGCATATCATCGTCTGCCGTGTCGATGAAGCGGATGGACCGTCCACAGTTCTTCGGCAAGCTGGCGGCGTTGGAGGAGGAGCGCCTGAAGAAAGCGCTATGGAACCTGTACTGGCGGGGCACCGCGAGCATGCGGGAGCGCATCGAAGCCGAGCTCGACCCCCAGCCCGATCGCCCCAAGCGCCAGGCGAAGGAGCCTGTACTGCCCAAGCTCGTGCTGAGCGAGGTGCGGGATTTCGTCGCGTTGGCACGCTGCGGTGCGTACATGGGCGGCGACCGGCGCGTGTCGCCGCGGGAGCGGACGCGTTGGCGATTCACGTTCCAGCGCCTGGTTGGCGACGCCCGAGCCGCCCTACAAGGCGAGGACGTCGGCGACGCGGCCGCGGCGATGGAGGAGCTGATCGACCTCGCCTGCCAGATGAAGGACCACGAGTACTTCCGCTCCGAAGATCCCGTGGAGGCGGCACGGTTCGTGGTGTCCGACGCGGTGGCTCTGTTGTGGAGCAGGCTACGAGACCAGTACGGGCTTTCCGGGTTCGCGGAACGTGCGGCGCCACAGTTGATGCGGTGGGAGTCGCGGCACGGCTGGACTCGCCGTGGTGACGGGTCAGTCAACGAGAAGGAGGTCTCGCTGGCCGGTCTCCTGGCGCAGATGTTGCCGTCCCTCGACGCGTGTATCGGCTTCGCCGACTACTACCTTGACGCGCTCGACCGGTTCGCCCGCGATAGTGCGGTGCAGCCTAAGCGCTCCTGGGGATCGGATACGTACGCACGTGAGCAGCGGACGGCGGCTCTTGCCGAATGGCATCTGTTGCTGCTGGATAAGTTGGCGGAATCCGAGGCGGAAGATCGCCTCGATAGGCTGACCGACCACGCTGCCCTCGGCGGACCAGAGCTCGTGTTTCTGCGGGCGCGACTGGCTCATCAGCGTGGCGACGTGGCCCGCGCCCGCGACCTGATGCACGAAAATCTGCAAAGGCTGCCCGGTCACCAGCAGTTCCTCGACTTCGCAACGGCGATAGGCGCGCCCCTTCCGCCGCATGCTCAGCGGATTGCCGAGGAACGGGCGCGCTTTGCGAAGCTTGGGGGCCCGCATTCGACGAGATCACCGCGCTAACGGCCGCGTTCTGTCTCGAGGGGTCTCGATGAGGAGTACGTCGACCGGACCGGGCATCATACTGATTCGGGCAAGTCAATCGAGTCAGTATCTATAGAGAAGGTGCGCCCGGTAGTGCACCCAACCTGGCAGCATACGAACCCTAAACCTGTGATTGAGGGTCCGGAGCTGGCCGTTGCGGCGGCGCATGCGAAGGTTCGCCGTGACGGCTATCGCAAGTAGCCGTCGGGAGCGCAGGTAACCGTCTCGTCTACGACGAAGATCATGCTGCGTACCGGGGCGAGTTCCTGGAGGCGTGCCGCATCGGCGGCGGTAGCGCGGCCCTCGGGTGAGTTGAACGCGGCACGCAACTCGTTCATCGTGTCCCATTCCAGCTCGGCGACCAGGTAGTACGGCGTGCCGCCGCGTACGGCGGCGACGTCGCGGCCGACGGTGTACCGGCGCAGCCCCGGCAGCCGGCGTCCGAGCGGAATGTGGACGTCGTGGTAGTGCCGGTCGAACGCCTCAGGGTCGGCTGGTGTCTCGTACAGGGCGAGGAACCGGGCGGTCATCGTGCCGTCCTCCGGTACCGCGCGAGGACGGCGGCGCCGGCCCGCTCGGCCGACAGGCATTCCAGGTACGCGGGCGGACCGCTGGCGGGGAAGAGCCGTTGGCCGGTGCCGAGGATAGTGGGGAAGGTCAGGAGCCGGTACTCGTCGACGAGGTCGTCGACCATCAGCGTGTGCACGACGCGGAGGCTGCCGGTGATGATCACATCGCGCCGCTCGTGCTTCACGGTGTCGACGAGGTCGCCGTCGACGATCCTCGAGTTCGCCCATGCCGACGAGTCCGTCAGCGTGCGGGAGACGACCAGTTTGGGAATGGTGTTTATCCGGGTGGAGAACGGGTCATCGCGTCCCGGCCACAGCGTCGAGAACAGCTGCCAGGTCGTACGGCCGAGCAGCATGACGCCGTCCTCCAGCATGCTGCCGAGCCGGAACTTGTCTCCGCCGACGGTCTCGGGGCCATGCCGGAACGCCCAGCCGCCCGTCGGCGTGCCGCCGGAGCCATCCGGATCGGACACGATTCCGTCCAGGGTGATGAACTGAATGACGACGACGCTCACAATGGTGCCCTCTCAGTCGATGGTCACCGGTACATACCTGCGGCGCCTCCCGGACTCATCGCGGTTGGCGAAACTCGCCGGCAGAAACTTGTTTGGTCAGGTCGAATGCCTCCAACACGGCAGGGTCGGCGAACACGACGTTGCGCGCCACCCGGTCGCCGTCGACGGTGAAGACCTGCAGCGTGTGCAACCGGTGTCCGCCGCCGGGCTCCGGCGCGTAGGCGGCGAGCGCGGGCTGCCCGTTGGCGGTCAGGTGCGTGACCCGCCAGCCCGTCCCGCGCATCTGGAACACCCGGTCCATGAACAGGCCGTAGTCGCGGTTGCCTCGGTACCACAGCGGCACCGGCGGCATCTCCAGGACAGCGTCATCGGTGAGTAACCGCACGAGCCCGGGGACGTCGGCCGCCTCGAACGCTCGCGCGTACTGTTGGATCACGGCGCGTACCCGCGGATCGTCCGGTTCGGTGACCTCGTCCACATCACCCACGTCCGCGAGGGCGGCGCGGGCCCGCTGGAGCGTGCTGTTCACGGCCGGGACACTGGTCCCCAACTGCGCGGCGACCTCGCCGGCGCTGAAGGCGAGTACGTCGCGGAGCAGAAGCACGGCCCGCTGACGCGCCGGCAGGATCTGCATCGCCGCAACTAGCGCGAGCCGCATGCCGGCTCGCACCTCAAAGTCGACCCGCCCATCGGGAAACGGCTGCAGCCAAGGGATGTCGAACGCCGGTGTGAGCGGGGCACCGGGATCGTCGCTCGGCGCGCCCAGCCCGGACGGCAGTGGCCGTCGCGCACGGCCCTCCAGCGCGGTCAGGCACGCGTTGGTGGCGATCCGGTACAGCCACGTCCGCACGGACGCCCTCGTGTGGTCGTACCGGTCGCGGGCCTTCCACGCCCGCAACATCGTCTCCTGCACCAGGTCCTCGGCATCATGGAACGAACCCAGCATCCGGTAGCAGTAGGCCAGCAGCTCACCCCGATAGCGCTCCAACTCCACGCGATCATCATGGCGTACACCATCGCCGCGCAGTCGGGCGCGAGACAGGTTCGCTCGCCGGACGAGCATCGTGGCCGTCGTGCTTGCGGTTGCGCAGCCGCCCGTGATCGGGTTCGGGCAGCATCGGATGCCGATGGCGGACTCCGTCGGGACTGTCGGGAGCGGGCCGCATCCTCTGCCGGTGCAACTGCGCATCAAAGCCCTCAAGTACATGTTGAGGGTTCGTATGCAGTCGATTTGTGCGCCCGGCAGTTGTGCACCCAGCCTGTCAGCATACGAACCCTCAAGCAGTGATTGAGGGTCCTGTATGTGTGGTCGCTCCGGCGCATGCGAAGGTGCGCCGGGGCGGGTACAACGGTTCTCAACGGCGATGACGACATGGCTCGTGCCCACCGGGATCCCGGTGGGCACAAGCCGTTCAGGGCGTATCCGGGTGGCCGGCGTGTGGTTGAGCAGTTCATGGTCAAAGGCGAACGTGGCGGACAGGGCTCGCGGACGGCGTCGATAACCGAGGTGGAGCCGGTTCTGGTGCCGATGTCGCAAGCGGAACGGGCGGCGGCGGTGTCCGCTTTCACTGAAATCGTCGCCGGCTGGTGGGCGAAACACGCCGATGACGAGCGGACCGGCGTGCACCTCCCGCAGCCGCTGGAATGATCGACGTCCGGATCTGCCGATGAGCGGTTGCGTCGGGAGCTGTCGACGACCGTGCGGTTGGCATGGCGACGGATCGACGAAGGCAGACAGTTCTCGGGCGTTCCCTGACTGAGGTTCGCTACCGCCACCGTCGTCCCGACGCGGCGGTTCGCCTCCGCACGCTGCGACTTGACGCCACCCGAGTTCGTGACGGGCGACCTCAACCGGCCGAATCGGTCGTCAGCGCTCCGCGTGTCATGCAAGCGCCGGCGAACCGGACAGGGTTGTCCGTCATTGTCCGAGAGGGCGGTAGCGGAGGTGTACGACGCCGTTTCGGAATCGGCGCTCATCGAGGAGCTCAAGGTCGGCGCGCATGCCGGTCGGCAGCCCTGGCTTGCCCCCGCCGACGACAATGGGCCAGACGAGCAGCTGGCACTCGTCGACCAGCCCGGCCTTGAAAGCCTGCGTCGCGAGGTTGGCACCTCCTACGGTGAGATCGCTGCTGGCCGTGGCCTTCAGTTCGTGTACCGCGGCGGGGTCGAAACGGCGTTCGAGTCGGGTGTCGGCTGTTGACACCGCGGCGAGGGTCGTGGAGTACACGACTTTGCTCGCCGCCTGCCAGGCGCTCGCGAAGTCGGCCATGAGGTCGGACTGCGCGGCCAGAGCGGCGTCGGTCTCCCAGACGGCCATCGCCTCGTACAGGCGTCGCCCGTAGAGAAACGTGCCCACGGACCGGAGGAGGTCGGTGGTGAACGCGAATACCTCGTCGTCGATTGGGAACCAGTCGAACGCGCCGCGTTCGTCCTCGATGTAGCCGTCAAGCGACACGTTCGTCACGTAAATCAGCTTTGCCATGCCTCTACCTCTCGATGATCAGCCGCAACAGCCTGGACATTCATCAGCGTGGCGTCCAGCTTGGTGAACGCCTGGCGCCAACCCTCTTCGCTGGGGTGCGCCAGGTGTTCGGGGAGCCACTGGCGGATCTCGAGTCGCGTCCGTCCGTCGGCCTCGTCGTGGAACTCGACCCGGAGTCTCGTCTCGAACGGTTCGATGCCCTGCTGCAGCCGGCCACTGACGTGCATGACGCCTTCGAGTAGTTCGCCGTCGGCGACGTCTGTGAGGCCGACGTGGATGTGCACGCGAAGGCCGGGTTCGGCTGCATTGACCTCCGTCCACCGTTGATAGCCGCCGGGGCGCACGTCGAACTCAATCTCGTCGCGCGGCAGTGAGTTGCCGATCGGGCCCCACCACGCCGCCAGGTGGTCGGGATCGGTGAAGGCCCGGTAGACGAGCTGTCGCGGCGCGTCGAACACGCGCGAGATGACGAGCTGCGGAGTTTCGGTGTTCATTCGAGCTCCTTGGGGTCGTCGACCATCCGGTCCGTTGCCCGTTCGGCGGCCTGCACCGCGGCAAGGTGGGCATCGAGGCGGGTGAGGGACGAGTCCCAGAACCGCCGGTAGCGCTCGATCCAGTCGGCCGCCTCGCGCAGCGGGGCAGCCTCGAGGCGGCTCGCGCGCCACTTGCCCGACCGCGACCGCGAGATGAGCGCGGCGCGTTCGAGCACTTTCAGGTGCCGTGACACCGCCGGCATCGAGATGGAGAGAGGGGCGGTGAGCTCGGTGACCGTGGCGTCGCGTTCGGCCAGCTCGGCGAGGATCGCCCGTCGAGTCGGGTCTGCGAGCGCCGAGAAGATCGTGCTGAGCTGGTCGGTGCCAGCCACCCGAAGCCTCCTCACTTAACTGATATGTTAAGCGTATTGCGACACAAGTGATGTTGTCAACGGGATGCGTTTGTCGGGCTGGCTCGGCCCCCGCCACCAGCGCTGACGTACTGCCAAACAACCTGCGGCAAGGCGGTGTCCGCTTCTGCCGCGATCCGAGCGTGGATCAAGGCGTGACGTTTCGAAGACTCATCGCCGCGTGGGTTGCCGAGAAGACGGCTACAGGTGAGAGCAGCGTCCGTCGGCGCCGCCTCAACGGCTGCCGATTTCCGACAGTTAGGGCATGTGAGACGAAAGGCGAGTCGAGGGTCGAACCCTAAAACCGCAGGTCACGGCCTCGTGGCCGCCGGCGGAACGCGGGCACCGCTACCGTTTGCTGCTGAAGTTTGCGCAGCTCAGCGTATGTGCAGGGTAGAGCGTTCACTCGCGTGTTCGTACACCCAACCTGTCAGCATACGAACCCTCAACCCGTGATCGAGGGGCCGGAACTGGCGGTCTCTCAGGTACACAGGAAGGTCCGTCGTGAGGGCTATCGCGGTAGTCGAGCGGGGTAGCGGCGGGACCTTGTAGCGGTAGCGGTCGCGAGCCGCGGTCCGCTCGTCGATCGATGCCGGTTGGGCGTGTCACGGCGGCGGCATGGTCGTTGATCGATGTATGGGTGCGGGCGAGCGTGGTGGGCGCGGATCCCGGACCAGACCTGTGCGGGTGGAGGAGCTGGAGCTGGTCCCGATGTCGAAAGCAGAACGGTCGGCGGCGGTCGCCGCTCTCACGGACATCATCGCTGTGTGGTGGACGAGACAGCAGACCACTGGCTGCTCACCGATCGCAGGCGATGACTGTAGATGAAGCGTACTGATTTGCCGATGTGAGGACGTTGGGCATGGCCGGGTATCTCTACACTCGCGCCATGGATCATGAGGCGTTGGCGGCCGTGCCGCTGGGCGAGATCACCTGCCCATCGGGGGAACTGGTCGTGGTCGACACCGGCTACCTGGGCATGTGGTCCGGTGAGCGGCCACCGTCGGCGCTTGATCCGGAGATGCTTCCGTTCGACGACCCGGACATGGCCGCCAGCGTGGTCGCGCGCTCGGTCGACTTCGAGGTTGTCGGCCGGGACGCGGCTGCGGCGGCCCGGTCGTTCGACCGCCAGGCCGGGGAATCGCTGTATGACATCCCTGGGCATGGCGTCGAGCAGATCCAGTAGTCATTTCGCCAGCATTGCCAGGCGCACGGCTTCGACGCGACCCTGGTCGCCAACGCCGAACGGGTGCCGCACCGGGAACGGGTCCGCCGCTGCGTGGCGGCCGGCGGCCAGGAGTTCATCATGTTCGGCGTGCCGGTGGTGGCGCTGGGCGGGCTGCCCACGGACCGCCCGTTGCCGGTGGAGGGCGTACCCCGCGACTACGGCACGCCGGTCGGGTCCCGGTGGGAAACTATCCGCGTCGTCACCGGCATCGGGCGGGTGGCCCAGACGCGGCAGGTCGGCCACGTCGGGGTGGACTGGGCCCGGGTGATGGTGGCCGACGCCGACGCCCTTGGCTGCTGGCAGCACGAGGAACCGCTCGACGGCCTCGCCGACGTCGTGATCTGGGGGTTGCACGCCGCGGAGGCGGCCGCCGCCCACGACGCCCCACCGTTGAGCATCGCCGGCGAGAATGACATGTACGGGTGGCAGGACCTCGACATCGAGGAGGCGGCCGACCGCGCGGCCGCCATCGAGGAATGGCGCACGGTCGACCCGACTCGCCGGCTCGGGCTCGACTTCCGGCCGCACTCCCACCACTGGCAAGTCATGCGCGAGGTCCACGCCTCGCCGGAGGAGACCGGCACGGTCGACGTCGGCGGCGCGCGCCTGCTGTGCGCGATGACCAGCTGGGGCGACGGCATCTTCGGCGTACACGCCGACTACGACGAGACCGGGACGCTGCTGGCGGTACGGATTGTCCTCGGCGACGACGCCCGCGCCGCTCGGCTCGCAGCACTCTACCGGCGTTAGCAGCAATCCGGACATCCCCCGACCGAGCGCTAACCAGCGTCGCGATGAACGGACCGATCCGGCGTCCGGTCGTACCGATGACCGGATGTGGGCAGCGGTAAGGGTCTCCGTCGGCGTGCGCGATGGGGCTGCTCACTTCCACCGTATGACCGTGAGTCCGTTGCCCGTGGTGATCGAACTCTGCAGGACGGCGCAGTTGTGTTCAGGAAGCAGCAACGCGCCGCCGAGATTGGCGTGGTGCTGGTAGGTGGTCTCGACGTCGAAGCCGCCGGGGGTAAGGAAGGTAACCGCGCGCCGCGAGGTGATCAAAATTCTGCCCGCCACGTCTGTCCCGAGGACCTCGATGCTGTCCTCCGGCGCCGGTATTCGATGAAGCTCGGTCAAGGTCCAAGCGTCGAAGGTTGTCACGTGGCTGGACCGGACGTCCCACACGTTCGGCACGCCGGGCATGTCCTCGCGTTCGCCGGTAAGGGCGAGGACCTGGTCACCGATGAGCACCGGCCCCTTTCCGTATGGCAGCGGGTGCCGGGCGGCGCAGCGAGCAGATGCGAGGTCCAGGTCGGTGGCGACGGCGTTGTGCGGAGACCAGCAACGGTGCCGACCGTCGGGCAGCGGATACGCCAGCGCGGGGGCGCCCATCCTGAGCCTCTTGAGGACCGTGCCGTCATGACGCGAGACCAGTATCAAGGACCTGCCGTAGAAGGAGGAGATGCCAAATACGTCGTGCGATAGAGCGACCATGCGCCCCTGATACTTGCCGAGGCCCTGCCGAATGTTCTCGCCCGTTCGCGTCAAGGAGGCAAGGCTTATACGGCAAAGACCGAACGTGGTCAGCGCCCACGCCCCAGCGGCCCGGTCCACGTGTGCGCCGTCGAATACGAAGGCACGGAGTTCTCCGGCAAGGCGCTGGCCGGTCCGTATCGCACCGGTCAGGACATCGCAGAGATACATCCTTCCGCCAGGCAGGGTGGACAGGACGCTGGTAGTACCGGGGACCCGGACCAGGTTCGAACCGTAGCCAGCAGTGGAGGTGGTCGGAAGATCCCAATGCGATGTCTCGATTTCCACAGCTACACTCTCGCCGTCTCCTGGTTCGAGATCAACAATCAAGGGCCCATCCTTGTCCAAGGTCGTCGGCATGACATCGCGAGCGTGCTGATCTGGCCGCGGAGCGGTACACGAGGTGTCCGCGTCGGCGTCAACGGTCTCGGCCAAGGGCGCCGACGCGGCGGCAAGGCTCGTGCCCTTTGACCGCAGCGTGCCTCGGCCGATCGCCGCGAATCGCGGCGCTGCCCGACTGTGCCACGATGACCCGGTGCTGAAGCTGCCCGGCTATACCGACGCTCCACTCATCGACGGCTGTGAGGTGTTGGACGACCCGCTCTTCTGGCCGGTACACCTACTGCAATACACCGGAGGCGATCCCGACGAACTGTGTGCCGCCTTCGACGTCGACGAGGCCGAGATCTGGCGCTCCTACAGGAGGCTGAGCGACGAGCACAGGTGGCCGGCGTTCTCCATCAGCCTCCCGTCAGGCCACCCATTTTTCGCTCGTGTATCGCAACTTCAAAGAAGACTCCGGCTATGACTATGTGTGACTCCGGCTGATGCGTTACACCGTGGCTTCACCTGATGGGTAACACGGTCACCATTTGGGGATGCCTGCGCGCGACCGTCCGTGACGGATGCGCGGGGGCTGCTGGCGTGTCCAGGCGCATCCGTCGCTTCCGATGAGCCCGCGTTGAGGCCGCAGAGTCAGGGCGGCGGCTCCGGCAAGGCCACGTCGTGCACGGCACAAATGTCGATCTCTCAGGTCGGGGCGGTCGCCGGCCCGTGGCCCACCGTCCCGCCGCGTGCGGCTGCCCCAACGTCCGACGGGACCATCGAGTCCCTGGTCAGTTTCGAGCTGCGTCGCCACATGAACACGGCCATGACCAGCACCCACAACCCGAATAGGACCAGCGCGACCAGGCCCGACACGTTCGCCTCGAAGCCGCGGTAGGCCACCACGAGGCCCCTGACCCCGTACGCCAGACCGGCCGCGACCGCCCACGCGCCCAGCCACCGCGGAAACCGGTCACCCGCCAGCAGCGCGACCCCGACGAGGACCAGGGTCAGGCCCACCAGCGAGAAGGTAAGGCTGTTGAGGCCGTACTCGGTCCAGCGCACGGCCTGCGCCGCGGCGAAGGCGGCCGTCTTGCCGTCGACCGGCGCCGCCATCCACGCGTCCACCGCCCGCTTCAACGCCACGCCGTCAACGACCTGAAGGACCCCGTAGGCGGCCGCCGCAGCAACCGCCGACACGGCGGCCAGCCGCGCCCACGCCGCCGCGACCGCCGGGCCAAGACCCACGCTGCCGCACAGGGCCACCAGGCCGCCGATGAGCAGCAGCGCGGCCGCCAGCTGGCCCAGATGCACCGTGATCCAGTCGCCAGATTGGGCATACTCGGCGAAGACCAGCGGATTGTTGTTCGGGTCCTCCCGCGACGGGTGCAACGCCTCAAACACCACCGCCGCGACGAGCCCGGCCACCAACGACACCGCTCCGATCCGCAACATCGCACGCTCGAACATGAGGTTTCCCTCCCTCCACTACATCACCCCCATTCTCGGCGCGTCTGTGAATGAGGGGAACCGGCGCCACGGTGTGGGGTAGGCCGGCCCTCGAAGGAAGATCAGCATCCATCACCGGAGCCGCCGCCCCTGATCGTTATCGTGTTTTCGGACAGGCTTTGAGCCATCCGAAGCAGGGCAAGACCGGACAGCCGCGATAAGGGCGTCCCATCGACCACCTCGACCCAGCCTGGCCGGGCTGCGGTCATAGGTCCAGCAGACAGCTAGCCGCGATCCGCGCGCTACCCAACGTCGCGGCCGGCGGCCGGGCAGGTGTCCGCTCGTGCCGAGACGAGGCTGTGAGCCCGCCGCCAGTGCGTGGGATCAACGCAGATGTTGATCTTACCCGATGTTGTCGATGTGGACGATGACCGCCTCGGGAGGGTCCGTGGCCGCGACAGCGTCGTGGGTTCCGCGTTGACGTCCAGCACCAGACAGTGCGAGGTCCAGTGCAGGATTCCACCGATCCGGCGACAGCCGGAATAGGCGTCGTGCGTCGGCTGCAGAGGCCAGCCGAGGCGGCGCAGGTGCTCGACGAGCCGGGTCACCGTCACCGCCCTGGTGGCGCGGTCGGCGGCCGTCACCACGAACTCGGCCGTGCAGGCACGGGCGCTGCCGCGGGGGCCGAGGCAATGGTCGGCGGAAATCAGGCGCAGCGTTGGCGGCAGCGGAAGGATCTCGCTGTCGCGGGGGGCGAAGCGCAGCGCGCCGTCATAGTCGAGGAAGACGAACAGCGCGCAGCACCAGATCACCGCCAGCGACACGGTGATCAGCCCCGCCACGGCGTGGACCGCCGGCCGTGCCGATAGCACGACTCCGGTTGCCCCGAGCCGAACAACACCGTCGCAGGCGTGCACGTACTAGTCGACGACCAGCCCGGCCAGACACCCGACGCCGATCAGCAGCCAACCAGCCAACCAGTCACCCGGGGGCGGACTGATCAGGCCGCGCGGCCATTGCGAGACGGCGAATACGGCGACCAGCAATGCGACCAAGCCGGTACCGACAGCCATGCCCACGGACCGGCCGCCGCTGGTACCCACGGCCCACCCACCGACCACCACCAGGCCGCCGATTCCCGCCACCAGCGCGGCCAGCCACTCGCCCTGCAACAACGGAAGGACCCCAACGCCGCGCCGGCTACGCTCAGCCGCGACCGCCAACCGATCGGATGCCTCGCCCACCGCCCGATGCCCGCCATCGAGTACACACGCTGGATTGTAAGATCACATCAACGGCAGCCGGAAGCGGCCTTCACCAGAAATCCACATCCAGACCTCGCCCCGGCCGCCGCCGTTTCCCGCCGCTCATCCCAGGCGCAGCAGCACGGCATCCGCTTCTGCCGCGATCCGCGCGTGGATCTCAAGCGAGGATCATCCGCCGTCCAAAGCGTGGATCGTCCGGAGGACGGAGGTGGCGGTTCGGGGCCTGCTCGCAGGGCGACAACCCGATTGGCGGTCAACGTCCGGCAATTGGGCATGTTCGACGAAAGGCCAGACAGTGTACGAACCCCGAAACCGCAGGTCACAGCATTGCGCTCCTGGGTGGATAGCACTCGGCGGCGACCGCTAGGACCAAAGTTCATGCAGCTCAGCGGGTGTGCAGGGTAGAGCGTTCACCCGCGTGTTGTGCGCCCGGCAGGATTCGAACCTGCGACCGGTGGATTAGAAGTCCACTGCTCTATCCGCTGAGCTACGAGCGCCCACAGCGGGGTGCTGGCCAGCACATACTAGGCGGTCGCCTCGGTCTTGTCGTCCGCGTCGTCCTCCGGTGCGGGAGGCACCTCCACCTCGGGCGTCCCTGGCGGTGGGACGAACGCGTCGACCCACCTGCCGAGCTCCCGGAAGACCTCCGCGCGCACATCCTTGCCGGAGAGCGTCAGGTCGTGCACGCCGCCGTCGAAGCGCGCGATCGTGACCCGCGGGCCGAGCCGCGGCGCCCAACGCACGATGTGCTCCACGTCCAGCACCGCGTCGGTCAACCGGACATCCTCGGTCCAGGCCCTGCCGCGGAAGGTCCGCGTCGAGCACGCGACAAGAACGGGGGCGTCGATCGCCAGGCCCGCGCGCAGCCGGCGCTGACCGCGCTGGATCGCTTCCAGCCACCCTGCGTACACGGGGAAGCCCAACAACGGCTTCCACTTCAGGTCGTACGTCCATTCGCCGCGGTGATCGCTGTGCAGGCTCTGGCCGTAGAGCCCCAGACTGGATACCGGCAGGACCCGGTACGGCCGCTTCCTCGAGATGCCGGTGAACGCCGACATGATCGGGCGCCGGAGCACCCACCGGGCGTTGAAGTCGAAGAACGGGCTGTTCAGGAACAGGCCGTCGAGGATGCCCCGACCGCTGCGCGCGTGCGCCCAGAGCGACGTGGTCAGACCGCCCGTGGAGTGGCCCGCGACGAGCATCTGGTCGTGGCCGTCCTCCTCGCGGATGATCCGAGCCGCCTCGTCCAGCTCCGGGAAGTACTCCGTGAGGCTGCGGCAGAAGTTCGGGGTCTGGTGGTCGAGCAGGCTGCGGCCGTACTTGCGCAGGTCGAGCGCGTAGAAGTCCCAGCCGCGCTCGACGAAGAATTCGGCCAGGTGGGTCTGGAAGAAATAGTCGACCCATCCGTGTACGTACAGGACGGCACGCCGGGACGGGGTGTCCGCGCGGCGGCGGACCAGCGTCGCCACGACCGGCCCCTCGTCGTCGGTGCCCAGGTCGATGGTGTGTCGCTCGTACGGCGGGCCCAGTACTTCGTCGATCTCCACGCCGACAGGTTACCCGCGCGTAGCACATCCCCGGGACCCTACGGCGGTTATCCACATTCCTTCTCTGTCCACAGGCCCGGTCGCGGCACGGCGCCGATCCCGGGACGCTCGTCCCCGGCTCTGATCGTTCGTACCGTTCCGTACTGAGGAGATGCCGTGTTCGAAACGAACATCGTGATCGTCGGCAACGTGCTGACCGCGCCCGAGTGGCGCAGAACAAATTCCAAGGGGACGCTGCTGGCCCACTTCCGGGTCGCGTCGACCGCCCGCCGGCTCGACAAGGAGACCGGCCGCTGGGTCGACGGTGACAGCCTGCGGGTACGGGTCACCTGCTGGCGCAAGCTTGCCGAGGGCGTGGGCGCGTCGATCGCGGTCGGCGACCCGGTCGTGGTGGTGGGCCGGCTCTACACCCGCGACTGGACCGACAGCGAGGGCAACGCCCGGGTCTCGTACGAGATGGAGGCCGTGGCCGTCGGCCACGATCTGGCCCGGGGCAAGGCGAGGTTCTTCCGGAACCGCCCGACCGGGGTGGACGCGAGCGCGGACGGACCCGAGTCGGACGCGATGGTGCGCGGGGAGGCGGCCGAGTTAGTGCCGGACGACGAGGTGCCGGCCGCGTACGGCGACGGCGTCCCGGACGGCGAGGAACCGACGCTCGCCGACACACCGCAGGCCGAGTTCGATCCGGTCCCGGCGCTGGCGGACTTCGACGGCGGCTTCTCCGGCCACGGCGACTCCCGGTCGGCCGCGGACGACGACCTGTCGCCGGTGGGTGGCGAGATGGAGATCGAGATCGAGGCGCTTGGCGGCGAGTCGGACGGGCGCCGGCGGGCCCGTCGCGCCGGCAGGCGGCAGCCCGTCCCGGCCTGACCGGGGCCGGGCACGCCGTCCTGCTGCGCCCGGGGGCGGCGACGCGATCCGGCGTGACCGGCTCCGGGCCGCCGTCCTGCTGCGCCAGGGGCGGCAGCCCGATCCGGCGTGACCGGCTCGGCCGCAGCCGTCCTGTTGCGCAGGGTGGCGGCAGCTCGTCCGGATGACCGGATCCTGAGCCGCCGCCGTTCCGGGAGCCGACACTTCCCCGTTATCTCCCGGGACGGCGGCGCATTTGGATGGACGCGAACGCATCGCGCGGCACGGTCCGGCCGTCGTTACAGTTCCGGCGGAGGTGGGTGACGGTGCGACTGGCGGCGTGGTCCGCGGACGCGGTGGGGCTGGTGGCCGGCTATGCGCTGGATGCCGCGCTCGGCGATCCGCGCCGGTTTCACCCGGTGGCGGGATTCGGGCGGGCGGCCGGGGCGCTGGAGCGGCGTCTGTACGCGCCGCGTCGCGGACCCGGGGCAGCCTTCGCCGCCGTGGCGGTCGGCGTGCCGGTTCTCGCGGGGGCCGCCGCCTCGATGCTGACCCGGCGACATCCGGTGGCCAGGGCAGCGCTGGTCGCCGGGGCGACCTGGACCGTGCTGGGCGGGCGGGCCCTGCGAAGGGAGGCAAAGGTCATGGCCAGTCACCTGGAGGACGCCGACCTGGCGGCCGCGCGGAGCCGCCTCAACCATCTCTGCGGCCGTGACCCGTCGACGCTCGACGAGCCCGAACTGGCCCGGGCCACGGTCGAGTCGGTCGCGGAGAACACGTCGGACGCCATCGTGGCGCCGCTGGTCTGGGGTTCGTTGGCGGGGCTGCCCGGGCTGCTCGGCTACCGGGCGGCCAACACGCTCGACGCCATGGTCGGCCACCGCTCGCCGCGGTACGAGCGGTTCGGGACGGCCGCGGCGCGCCTCGACGACGTGCTGAACGTGGTGCCGTCGCGGCTGGCCGGGCTGTTTACCGTCGCCGCCGCGCCGATCGCGGGCGGGACGCGTGCCGAGACGCTCCGGGTGTGGCGCCGGGACCGCAACGATCACCCGTCGCCCAATGCGGGCCAGTGCGAGTCGGCGATGGCGGGGGCGCTCGGCGTCCGGCTCGGTGGCCGCAACGTCTACTTCGGACGCACCGAGATCCGGCCCTTCCTGGGCGACGGACCCCGACCGTCGGCCGCACACATCCGCCGCGCGGCCCGGATCTCCGCCGCGGTCGGCCTGGCCGCTGCCAGCCTGGCCGCGGCCGTAGCCGCCGCCCGCGGCGCCGCATCCGGCCGTGCGGCGCCGCGCGTCGAGGCCGCGCGCGGTCTGGCCGCGGCCGTAGCCGCCGCTCGCGGCGTCGCATCCGCCGGTGCAGGGCCGCGCGTGGAGGTCCCACACGGTCTGGCCGCGGCCGTAGCCGCCGCCCGCGGCACTGCATCCGGCCGTGCGGCGCCGCGCGCGGAGGTCACCCGATGAGCGGCGGGCTGCTCGTTGCCGGGACGACGTCCGACGCCGGCAAGACCGTGCTCACCGCCGGGATCTGTCGGTGGCTGCATCGGCGTGGTGTCAAGGTGGCGCCGTTCAAGGCGCAAAACATGTCCAACAACTCCGTCGTGGTCGTCGGGCCGGACGGGCGCGGTGGCGAGATCGGCCGCGCGCAGGCCATGCAGGCGGCGGCGTGCGGGATCGGGCCGGACATCCGGTTCAACCCGGTGTTGCTGAAGCCCGGCAGCGATCTGTCCAGCCAAGTGGTCCTGCTCGGCGAGCCGGTCGACACGGTCACCGCGGGCAACTACTGGTCGCTGCGGCCGCGGCTCGCCGAGACGGCGCACGTGGCGCTCGCGTCGCTGCGGGAGGAGTACGACGCGGTCATCTGCGAGGGCGCGGGCAGCCCCGCCGAGATCAACCTGCGGGCCGGGGACTTCGTCAACATGGGCCTGGCCCGCCGCGCCGGGATGCCCGCCATCGTGGTCGGCGACATCGACCGTGGGGGTGTCTTCGCGGCGTTGTTCGGCACGGTCGCGCTGCTGAGCCCGGAAGACCAGGCGTTGGTCAGCGGGTTCGTCATCAACAAGTTCCGCGGCGATCTCGGGCTGCTCCGGCCCGGCCTGGACATGATCACCGCCGCGACCGGGCGGGCCGTGTACGGCGTGCTTCCCTTCAACGTGGACGTGTGGCTCGATGCCGAGGACTCGCTCGCGTACGGGCGGGTGCTCGGCCGTCCCGGCGCACCGCGCGGCGGCGAGTGGCTGCGTGTCGCGGTCGTCCGGCTGCCGCGCATCTCCAACGCCACCGATGCGGAGGCCCTGGCCACCGAGCCGGGCGTCCAGGTACGGCTCACGGTCGAACCGGCCGAGCTCGCCGATGCCGACCTCATCGTGATCCCGGGCTCCAAGGCCACGGTGAGCGACCTGGCCTGGCTGCGCGAGACCGGCCTGGCCGATGCCGTGCTCGCGCACGCGGCCGCCGGCAAGCCGCTACTCGGCATCTGCGGCGGCTTCCAGATGCTCGCCGAGACCATCCACGACGAGGTGGAGAGCCGACTGGGCACGGTGCCGGGGCTGGGTCTGCTCCCGGTCGACATCACTTTCGGGCCCCGCAAGACGCTGGCCCGATCGTCCGGCTCGGGGCTCGGCGCGCCGGTGACCGGCTACGAGATCCATCATGGGTACGTGTCTCGCGGCGCTCCTGCCCCGCTGCTGCGGTATGTCGACGGCCGGCCTGAGGGGGCGGTGGTCGGCAATGTCAGCGGCACGCATTGGCATGGGGCGTTCGAGTCGGATGAGTTCCGCCGCCGGTTCCTCACCGGCGCGGCTCGGCATGCCGGGCGGACCGGATTCGCGGTGGCGCCCGACACGTGCTTCGCGGCGGTGCGGGAACGGGCACTCGACGTCCTGGGTGACATGGTCGAAGAACACCTCGACACCGACGCCCTGTGGCGCCTGATCCAACACGGACCGCCGACGGACCTTCCTGTGATTCCGCCCGGAGCACCCGATGGCGCCTGACGAGCGACGCCCGGAGCCCTCGATGGCGCCTGACGAGCGACGCCCGGAGCCCTCGATGGCGCCTGACGAGCGACGCCCGGAGCCCCCGATGGCGCCTGACGAGCGACGCCCGGAGCCCTCGATGGCGCCTGACGAGCGACGCCCGGAGCCCCAGACGGCGCCTGACGAGCGACGCCCGCACCCGCCGTCGCGGGTGGAGACGTTTGCGCACCTCGCGTCCCGGGTGATGACGACGGTGCCGCGGCTCGGGCGCGTCCGCCTCGTGGCCATCGATGGGCCTAGTGGTGCGGGGAAGACGTGGTTCGCGGACCGGCTCGCCAAGCACCTGAACGCGCCCGTCGTGCACACCGACGACCTGCTGGACGGGTGGGCCGACCAGTTCACGTTCTGGGACCGGCTCGAGGAACAGGTGCTCGAGCCGCTGCGGCACGGCCGACCCGCACGATACCGCCGGTACCAGTGGGATCGGCGGTGCTTCGGCGGCGAGGCCGTCACCGTCGAGCCGGCTGACGTCGTACTGATGGAGGGTGTCAGCTCTGCACGGAGGGTGATCCGGCCGGAGCTCAGCTTCGTGATCTTTGTCTCGGCACCACCGGATTTGCGCCTATCGCGCGTCCTGGCGCGCGACGGCCGCGACGACGTTGCGTTTCGGGCGTACCTTGAGCGCTGGCGCACTGCCGAGGATCGGCATTTCGCCACGGACGCGACCGCCGCGTACGCCGATCTCGTGGTCGACGGGACGGCTCAGGGCAGCGGCGAGGAGTACGAACAGCTCTGGCGGCGGCCGCCGAGTTGAGCCACGATCGGCTGCGTGAGCAGCGGGAACGGGGTGGGACGATGACGACCGACGAGAACCGGCCGACCCGGCGGCGGATCACACTGACCGGGATCAGCTCCCGTGCGTGGGAGCATCCGGCGGACCGTGGCGCGCTGACCGCGCTGCGCGAGCTGCGCGGCTTCGACGACGTGGTGAAGGCGTTCTTCGGCATGTGGAACGAGCGCGGTTTCCGGCTGTCGTTCCTGGCGGGGTCGATCCGGGTTGATCACCGACAGTATCCGCGGGTGTTCCAGCGGTTCACCGAGGCGGCGGCGACGCTGGACGTCGCGGAGCTGCCGGAGTTGTACGTGAGCCAGTCGCCGGTCATCAACGGCCAGGCGATCGGCATGGACAAGCCGTTCGTCGTGATCACCACCGCCGCGGTGGAGAAGCTCGACGACGACGAACTGCGGGCGATGCTCGGCCACGAGATCGGGCACGTGCGCAGCGGCCACGCGGTCTACAAGACGATCTTGATGATCCTGACCCGCTGGGCGGCCAGCCTGAGCTGGCTACCGGTCGGCGCGATCGCGCTGCGGGGAATCATTGCGGCGATGTTCGAGTGGTGGCGCAAGGCCGAACTGTCGGCCGATCGGGCCGGCCTGCTCGCCGGGCAGGATCCGGCCGCCTCGTTGCGGCTGCTGATGAAGCTGGCCGGCGGCGGTGACCTGTCGCAGATCGACACCACGGCGTTCCTCGAGCAGGCCGCGGAGTACGAGAGCGGTGGCGACCTACGCGACAGCATCCACAAGATCGGGATGACCGCGTGGAGCAGCCACCCGGTGCCGGTGGCGCGGGCGGCCGAGCTGCGCAAGTGGATCGACGGCGGAGACTACGGGCGCATCCTCTCCGGCGACTATCCCCGCCGCGACTCCGACGGCGACGCCTCGGTCACCGACGATGTGAAGGCTGCGGCGAACTCGTACCGGGAGGCCTTCAGCCTGTCCCAGGATCCGCTGGTCGGGCTGCTGCGCAAGCTCAGCGACGGAGCCGCGGACCTGGCCGGGTCGGCCGCCGGCCGGGCTCGGACGTGGGCCACCAACCCGGGCCGCAACCGCCGCCCCGGCGACCCGGAAACGCCGCCGGACGCCTGACCGCCGCGGCCGACCTGTCGGGCCGGGGCCTACGATCGGCGACATGACCGAGCGGAGCGAGCGAACCACCAAGCACAGCGTTCCTGTGCCCCATGCCGGCACCCACCGGAGCGGAGCGCCGGCATGAGGTTCACCGACGAGGAGCTGCGGGCCGCGATCGCGCGAGAACTGCCCGGCGTCCGCGTCGACCTGGAGCGCCTGGTCCGCATCCCGGGCATCGCGTTCGAGGGCTTCGACCACACCCAGGTCGAACGGTCGGCCGAGGCGGTCGCCGAGCTGCTGCGCGGCTGCGGCCTCGAGGTCGACATCGTCCGCCGCGGCGGCCAGCCCGCCGTCGTCGGCCGCCGGGCCGCGCCGCCCGGCGCGCCCACCGTGCTGCTCTACGCGCACCACGACGTGCAGCCGGTCGGCGACCTCGCGCTGTGGACCAGCGACCCGTTCGAGCCGGTCGAGCGCGACGGCCGCCTCTACGGCCGCGGCGCGGCCGACGACAAGGCGGGGATCATGGCGCACGTCGCCGCGCTGCGCGCGTACGGCGACGATCTGCCGGTCGGCGTGGTCGTGTTCGTCGAGGGCGAGGAGGAGTACGGCTCGGACTCGCTCGACAGCATCATCGAGGCGCTCCGCGAGGCGCTCCGCTCCGACGTCATCGTCATCGCCGACTCTGGCAACTGGGACATCGGCCGGCCGGCGCTGACCACGTCCCTGCGCGGCCTGGTGAACTGCTTCGTCGAGGTGCGCGTACTGGACAATGCAGTGCACAGCGGGATGTTCGGTGGAGCGGTACCTGACGCGCTCACCGTGCTCTCCCGCCTCATCGCGACGCTTCACGACGAGAACGGCGACGTCGCCGTGGACGGGCTGGTCGGTCGCGAGGGCGCCTCCGTCGACTATCCGCAAGACCGGTTCCGGCGCGAGGCCGGCCTGCTCGACGGCGTCCGGCTCATCGGCTCGGGCACGATCACGGACCGGATCTGGACCAAGCCGGCGGTCTCCGTGCTCGGCATCGACGCGCCGCGCACGCTGGAGGCGCCCAACGCGCTCGTTCCGGTCGCGAAGGCCAAGCTCAGCGTCCGGCTGGCGCCCGGAGACGACCCCAAATCGGCGTACGCCGCCATCGGGTCCCACCTGGAGAAGTACGTGCCATGGGGCGCCCACATCGAGGTGACGCTGGAGAACGACGGCGCGCCATGCGTCATCGACGCGACCGGCCCGGCGTACGACGCGGCGCGGGCCGCGTTCCGTGATGCGTGGGACGGCGTCGCCCCGGTGGACATGGGCGTGGGCGGGTCAATCCCGTTCATCGCCACGTTCCAGGAGCTGTTCCCGAAGGCGGCGATCCTGGTGACCGGCGTCGAGGACCCGTACTCCGCGGCGCACGGTCCTAACGAGAGCCTGCACCTGGGTGAGTTCGCTCGGGTGTGCCTGGCCGAGGCGCTGCTCCTTCGCAATGTGGCGGCCGCTCTGGAAGGCTGAGACGATGCCCGATCTCTCCTGCGACGTCCTCGTGGTGGGCGCCGGCCCGACCGGGCTGATGCTCGCGAACTGGCTGGTCAAGCTCGGCGTCTCGGTCGTCGTCGCGGACGGCAAGGATGGGCCGACGCGCGAGTCGCGGGCGCTCGTCGTGCAGGCGCGCACCATGGAGATCTACGACCAACTGGGCCTCGGCGACACCGTGATCGAGGCGGCGAACCGGGCCGTGGCGCTGGCGCCCGGAACCGGCAGCCGGGTCTTCGGCCGGATCCCGATCGGGCCGCTCGGTGAGGGCGTTACGCCGTACCCGTGGATCGAGGTCCTCGAACAGAGCCGCAACGAGGAGATCCTCTACGCGAACCTGCAGAAACTCGGCGGCGAGGTGCGGTGGGGGGCGCCGGTCACGGCGCTCTCGGCCGCCGGCAGCGGGGTCGAGGCGACGGTCGGAGACGCCACAGTCCGGGCCCGGTTCTGCGTCGGCGCCGACGGCGCCAACTCGGTCGTCCGCCGAACGCGCGACATCCCATTCGAGGGGGTGACGAACCCGCATCTGTTCTACGTCATCGACGCGACGGCCGCCGGTGGCCTGGTCGAGGGCGCCATCAACGTCCGCCCCGGCGGCGAGGACTTCTTTCTCGCGTTCCCGATGGGCGGCCGCGGCAACTGGCGGCTGATCGGCCTCGCCCGCGACATCGACGGCGACGGCGAAATCACCGAGGACGATGCCCGGGCCCGGATGCGCAGCCGCTTCGCCGTCACGTACGGCGATTCCCGCTGGTTCGCCACGTATCGGGTGCACCACCGCGTCGCCGGGCAATTCCGCGACGGGCCGTTCTTCCTCGCCGGCGACGCTGGGCACGTGCACTCGCCGGTGGGCGGCCAGGGCATGAACACCGGCCTGCAGGACGCGCACAACCTCGCGTTCAAGCTGGCCGACGTGCTGCAGGGCCGCGCCGGAGACGCGTGGCTGGACCGGTACGAAGCCGAGCGCCGTCCCGTCGCCAGGACGTTGGTCGCGACCACGGACCGGCTCTTCGGGTTCGTCACGTCCCAGCGGCTCGGCATGCGCCTGCTGCGCCGGATCATCGTGCCGCTGCTCGCGCCGATCGGCGTCCGCGTGCTGCCGCGCTCGGGCGGTGGCTCGCGGCTCTTCGAGTACGTCGCCCAGATCCGCATCCACTACTGGATGTCGCCGGACGCCGAGGAGGCGGCCGGTGGCCGTCGCGACCCGGTCGTCGGGCGCCGGCTGCCCTGGACCGGTGACAACTTCGCCGTGCTGCGGGAACTGCAATGGCAGATCCATGCGTACGGCGGCGTCGACGCCTCCGACGTTCCGGACTTGGGTCTGCGCGTGCACGTCTTCCCGGCGGCCCCACAGACGTCGTTGCGTCCGGGACTGCTGTACCTCGTACGTCCGGACGGATTCGTGGCGGCCCAGGCGACGCCGGCCGACGCGGCCAAGGTCTTCCCCGAGGCGATGCCGCACCCGTGACCGAACGCGGGCAGTGGTCGGGATCGGACCGAGAATGTCGTAGGCGGCTGCCACGATGGATTCGTGCGTTTCCTCGACCTCGCCGCCACCTCGGCTGCCGTGAGCGCCACGCCCGGCCGCAATACCAAGATCGACCTGCTCGCGGACGCCCTGCGCCGGCTCGAACCGGACGAGCTGCCCGCGGGCTCCGCCTATCTGGCCGGCGAGCTGCGGCAGCGGCAGACCGGCGTCGGTTACGCGAGCCTGCGCGATCGGCCGCCGTCGGCCGCCGAGGCCACGCTCACGGTCGGCGCTGTCGATGCCGCCATCGCCGAGATCGCGGTGGTGGCCGGCGCCGGTTCGCAGGCGCGCCGGCGGGAGCTGCTCGGCGCGCTGTTCGCCGCGGCGACCGCGGAGGAGCAGCGGCTGCTGGTCGGGCTGTTCAGCGGCGAGCTGCGGCAGGGCGCGCAGGCGGGTCTGCTGGCCGACGCGATCGCCCGGGCCGCGGAGGTGCCCGTGGCGGCCGTGCGCCGGGCGCTACTGCTCTCCGGCGACCTCAAGCAGGTGGCGGTCGCCGCGCTGACCGGCGGGGCGGCGGCGCTCGCCGGCATCCACCTCCGCGTCGGCACGCCGCTCACGCCGATGCTCGCGCAGAGCGCCACCGACGTCTCCGCGGCCCTGCTGGCGACCGGCGTACCGGCCACCGTCGACGCCAAACTGGACGGCATCCGGATCCAGGTGCACCGCTCCGGCGACGAGGTGGCCGTGTTCACCCGGAGCCTCGACAACATCACGCCCCGGTTGCCCGGAGTCGTCGCCGCCGTGCGCTCCTTGCCGGTGCGCGAGATCGTGCTCGACGGCGAGGCCATGGCTCTCGACGCCAGAGGTCGCCCGCGGCCGTTCCAGGAGACGTCGAGCCGGGCGGCCACCCGCGGCGCCCGCCGCGGCGGCGCCCGACCGGAGGCACCCGAGTCGCCAGCGCCCGGCCTGGTGCCGTACTTCTTCGATCTGTTGCACGTCGACGGCACGGACCTGCTCGACGAGCCGGGCCGCGTGCGATGGGCGGCGCTCGCCGACGCGCTGCCCGCCGAGCTGATTGTGGGCCGTCGCACCGTGGAGACCGAGGAGGAGGCTACGGAGGCGTTCGCGGCCGCGCTCGCGGCGGGCCAGGAGGGCGTGGTCGTCAAAGCGCCCGAGGCGCCGTACGACGTCGGCCGTCGCGGGTCGGCCTGGATCAAGGTCAAGCCCCGGCACACGCTCGACCTGGTGGTGCTGGCCGTCGAGTGGGGACATGGCCGGCGCCAGGGCTGGTTGTCCAATCTGCACCTGGGCGCCCGCGATCCGCGGACCGGTGGCTTCGTGATGCTCGGCAAGACGTTCAAGGGTCTCACCGACGAGTTGCTGCGCTGGCAGACCGAACGCTTCAAGGAACTCGCGATCGACGACTCCGGCTGGGTAGTGACCGTTCGTCCGGAGCAGGTCGTCGAGGTGGCGTTCGACGGGGTGCAGACGTCACCACGCTATCCGGGTGGGGTGGCGCTGCGGTTCGCGCGGGTGCTGCGCTACCGCGACGACAAGCGTGCCGACGAGGCGGACACGATCGACATGGTCAAGGCGATCGGCATGCCGGCGAGCTAGAGAGCGGCGAGTGACCGCACGTAGTTGACCTGCTGGTGAACGTAGGTGACCTGGCTCTGGTCGGTGACCGGGATCCGGGCGACGTACTGCCGGGTGCCGTTCGTGACCGTCACCTGCACCGTGCCGCGGGGGACCGTCACCTTCACGAGCAGGAACAGAAGGCTGAACACGGTCAGCACGCAGAATCCCACGATCGCGGCGACGATGGCCCACGTCGGGATCTTCTGTTCGTTGTGCCAGTAGTCGCTGACCTGCCACGTCGATCCCGCCAACGGGATGTCGCCGGCCGGCGTGTGCACGACGGAGGACGTCACGCCGATGTCGCCGATCTGGACGATCACCGGTCCGGGCGCGACCACGTCGGGCGGCGGGACCGAGGCCGGTGGCGAGACCGGTGAGAACGGCGGTACCGAAGACGGCTCCGGGGACGCGAAGTGCGGCGGAACCACGTCGGGTGGCGGCGCCAGGGGTGGCGGCGGGGCCGACGGCGGCCCGCTCCAGGGATCGCTCGGCGGGAAGTCCGGTGGGGAGGTCACGCTCGCACCATAACCGGGCTCAATCCCGGCGGCGAGCGCCGCGACCGACCGGCCGCCCATCGGCTCCGGCCCCGCGCGCCGAATCGGCAGCGCGGGCGGCGGCGCGCCGGTCGGATTCGGCGACGCGGTCCAGCGGGTCGTCGTCTGTGGCTGCGGCAGCGCGGGCGGCGGCGCGCCGGTCGGATTCGGCGACGCGGTCCAGCGCGGCCGGCGCGGGCGGGGAAGCCCTGGCGATCGGCGGGGCGGGACCGTCCGAGGCGGCGGCACGAAGTCGGCGGCCTGGCTGAGCGC
This sequence comes from Actinoplanes sp., assembly GCA_036001925.1. Classification (GTDB taxonomy): domain Bacteria; phylum Actinomycetota; class Actinomycetes; order Mycobacteriales; family Micromonosporaceae; genus Actinoplanes. The sequence continues at coordinate 45,335 of DASYTU010000241.1, read as the reverse complement.
CTTCGCCCCTGGCCTCCCTGCGTGCCTGCCAACCGAACCCGACCAACGGCATCAAGGCGAACAACCACCACTGCACCGTGTAGCCGGCGTTCTGCCATGCGTCCTCGTGATCGATCGGGATCGGTACGAACGCCGGATCGGCAGCCGGCGTCTGGTTCGTGAGCAGCACGTACGCCCCGTATACCGGGTACGGCATCTCGCGGGCCAACCGTGGCACCGAGATCCGCCTGGTGTCCAGCCGCCCGTCGCGGCGGATCACCGGGGTCGGCCGGCTCTCCGACCGGTGCACCTGCCCCACCACGGTGACCTGGCCGGTCGGCGCGGGCGGGACGGTCGGCGCGGCGAGCGCGTCGCCGGCCGGCGGGATCCAGCCCCGGTCGACCAGTACGGCCGTGCCGTCCGCCAGCACCAGCGGCGTCACGATCTCGAAGCCCACGTCGCCGTTGACGGTGCGGCCGCGGGCCTGAATCTCCTGCGTGGGGTCGTAGCGGCCGGTGACGCTGACCTTCGTCCAGACGAGATCGGCGGCGGGCGGATGACCCGCCGAGCCTGGGGACGTCGGCGCGGGCAGCACCGTGGTCAACGGCGCGGCCGGTGCCGAGTCCGCGGCGTCGATGCGGTCGTTGATCGCCGTGCGCTCCTGATACCGGTGCAGCTGCCAGATGCCGAGGAACACCATCGCCACCGCGGCGGCCACCGCCAGCGCCAAGGCGCCGAGCCACGAGGGCCTCAGCAGGAACCGGTACACGGCCCGAGGCTACCCGCCCAGCAGGTGCCGGTGGCGACCGCCGGGTAGGGTGCGGTCTTCTGGACCGCAACGAGCGGACCGCCCGAAACGGGCCGCGAAGCCGGACCATAACGCGCGGAACGCCCGAACGGGCCGCGAAGCCGGACCGCAACGAGCGGAACGCCCGAACGGGCCGCGAAGCCGGACCGCAACGAGCGGACCGCCCGAAACGGCCGCGAAGCCGGACCGCAATGAGCGGACCGCCCGAAACGGGCCGCGAAGCCGGATCGCAACGAGCGGACCGCACAAACCGGGCCGCAGGAGACATAGCCGGGGGAGCCGTTGATGACCGCCCAACCCCGCCTGGTGGTGAGCGCACCCTCATCCGGGCCCGGGAAGACCGCGATCGCGGTGGGCGTGCTCGCAGCCTGCGTCGCGCGCGGCATGCCGGCGGCGGGCTTCAAGGTCGGGCCGGATCACACCGACGCCGCATACCTCGGCCTGGCCGCGGGCCGGCCCGGCCGCAATCTTGACCCGCGCCTGGTCGGCGCGCAGAATGTCGCTCCCCTTTTCGGTTACGGCGCGGCCGGCTCGCAGATCGCGGTGATCGAGGGCGCGATGGGCCTGTTCGACAGCCTCACCGGACAACCCGAGATCGACGGTACGGCGGCAGTCGCGGCCGCCCTGCGCGCACCGGTGGCGCTGGTCGTCGACGTGGCTTCGATGGGTCACTCACTGGCCGCGCTCGTGCACGGCTTCCGGATGTTCGACGAAATGGTGCACCTCGGCGGCGTCATCCTGAACCGGGTGGCCTCGCCCCGCCACGAGGAGATGCTGCGGACCGCGCTCGACGACATCGGCATGCCGGTGCTCGGGGCGCTCCGCCGCGGCGATCTGCCGTCCGTGTTGCCGGCGCGGGTGCACGGCTCGGTGCCGGTCGCGCAGCGCTCGGTCGACGCGGCCCGGGCCGTACGCCGCCTCGGCGAGGCCGTCGCGAACGGCCTGGACCTGGACCGGCTGCTCGCCCTGGCCGGCTCGGCGCCCGCGCTGCCGGGGCCGGTCTGGTCGCCGGACGAGGCGCTCGGCGGTGACGGGCCGGAGAGCCGGCCGGTGATCGCGCTGGCCGGCGGTACCGGCGCGCCATACACGTACGTCGAGAACGCCGAGCTGCTCGCCGCGGCCGGCGCCGACCTGGCGATCGTCGATCCGCTACGCGACGAGACGCTTCCGGCGGGCGTACGGGCGTTGATGATCGGCGGTGCTCTGCCCGAGGGGTACGCGGAGGAGCTGTCCGCGAACCGGCGGCTCTGCACCGCCGTGGCGCAGCTCGCCCACGAGGGCTGGCCGATCGTCGCCGAGGGCGTGGGCCTACCGTGGCTGGGCCGCGACTACGACGGTCGGCCCATGTGCGCGGTGCTGGACGCCTCCGCCGCGACCGGCGACCAGACCGTGGCCGGCTACCGCGAGGCCGTCGCTCCCGTGACGTCGCCGCTCGCGCCGGTCGGCGCGCGGATCACCGGGTACAAGCAGCATCGGGCGATCGTCACGCCCCGTGCCGGGTCGGTGCCGGCCTGGACCTGGACTGGCGGCAACCCGGAGGGCTTCGTCTGGCGGCAGGTGCACGCGTCGCAGCTCGGCCTGCATTGGGCCGGCGCTCCCGAGATCGCCCGGCGCCTGGTCGCGGCCGCCGTGGCGGGTCCGCCCGTGGCGGCGGGTACGGCCGCGGTTCCCGAGGGTGACGACACGGCGGATGTCGTAGCCCACCCGTAACGTGAAGGGAACACAGCTGACTCGAAGGAGGACGACGTGGCCGACCGTGTGCCGCTGGACTTCGACCCGCCGGTTCGTCAGCTGCGAGCATTACTGCTAGGCATCACCAACGATGATCTGCGGTCGCCGACGCCGTGCGACGGCTGGACGGTCGGGGATCTCCTCGACCACATCGTGGACTTCACGCGGGCGTACAGCCAGGCGGCACAGAAGCTCACCGATGCGCCCGGCACGCTGGCGCCGCTGCCGCGGCCCGCGGCGGCCCACCTGCCCCCGTACTGGCGCAGCCGCTTGCCGGTCATGCTGGAAGAGCTGGCGACGTCCTGGAAAGATCCCGCGGCGTGGACGGGCTCGGCAATGGCCGGCGGCGCCATGGTGCCCGCGGCCGCGACCGCCACGGCGGCCGTCAACGAGCTGACCATGCACGGCTGGGACCTCGCCCGCGCGACCGGCCAGGACTTCGCGGCCGACCCGCGCATCCTGGAGGTGCTCATCGAGTTCCTGTCGCAGAGCCCGGACGCGTCCGGTCCGGCCATGGAGAACGACGACGAGCGGGCGATGCTCGAGCAGGCGCTCACGCTCAGCGGCCGGAACCCGGCGTGGCGGGCCGAGCGGCCCAGGATGCCGCCGCCCCGTGGCGCCAGCGCACGATCCACTTCCGCAGCGGATTGAATGTCATGTCGTGACGGAAACGGTCGAGGTGAGGCCGAAAAATCGGTCCGCCATGCTGGGCACGTGACTGTCGACCACGACCTCGGGCACCACGGCGACGCCGAGGTGGGCGGCGGCCTCATCGACCTCGCCGTCAATGTCCGCCGCAACCCGCTACCGCCGTGGCTGGCCGAGCCCATAGCGGCGTCGTTGACGGAGCTGGCCGCGTACCCCGATGGGTCGACGGCGGTCGAGGCGGTCGCGGCCCGGCACGGCCGCGACCGGAAGGAGGTGCTCCTCACCGCCGGCGCCGCTCAGGGGTTCGTACTCATCGCTCAGGCCCTCCGCGCGGCCCGGCGGCCGGTCGTGGTGCATCCCCAGTTCACCGAGCCAGAGGCCGCGATGCGCAACGCCGGGCACACAGTCGAGCGGGTGCTGCTGCGCGACGCCGACGGCTTCCGGCTCGACCCGGCGCTGATCCCCGCGGACGCCGACCTGGTTGTCGTCGGCAACCCCACGAACCCGACGTCGGTGCTGCACCCGGCCGCCGACCTGGCCGCACTCGCGCGGCCCGGCCGCGTCCTGATCGTCGACGAAGCGTTCGCCGACACCACCTACCGGCCGGGAGTCGCGGGCGAACCCGAGTCGCTCGCGGCCGACCGTGACCTTCCCGGCCTGGTCGTCGTGCGGAGCTTTACCAAGACCTGGGGATTGGCCGGGTTGCGCGTCGGCTATCTGCTCGGCCCGGCCGGCGTGCTGGCCCTCCTGCGCGCCGCGCAGCCGCTGTGGGCGGTGTCGACGCCGGCGCTGGCCGCCGCCACCGCCTGCGCGTCACCGATCGCGGTCGCCGCCGAGCGGGAGATCGCGGCGCGGCTGGCCGAGGAGCGGGCCCACTTGGTGCGCGGGCTCGGCCGTGTGCCGGGCGTCACGGTCGCCGGCCGGCCGGAGAGCGCGTTCGTCGCGCTGCACGTGCTCGGCGCCGACAAGGTGCGTCTCGAGCTGCGCGAACGCGGGTACGCCGTGCGGCGCGGCGACACGTTCCCGGGGCTGGGCGCCGATTGGCTGCGGGTGGCGGTGCGAGACACTGCGACGACCGACGCGTTCCTCGCGACGCTCACCGACGTACTGCGCAAGGAGGGGCCGTGACCCTGGAGTCCACCGTCGCCGGCATCCGGCCCGCGGACGCCGCGGCCATGGCCGCGGCCCGCGACCTGCAGGCCCGGCTGACCAAGCCGGCGGGTTCGCTGGGCGCGCTCGAGGACCTTTCGGTACGCCTTGCCGGGCTGGCCGGAAGCTGCCCGCCCCCAATGCCCGAGCCGGCGACGGTCGCCGTGTTCGCCGGCGACCACGGCGTACACCGGCAGGGCGTCACGCCGTGGCCGCAGGAGGTCACGGCCCAGATGGTCGCGAACTTCGTGGCCGGCGGCGCAGTCGTCAACGCGCTCGCCCGGACCGCCGGGGCCGACCTGATGGTGGTGGACGTCGGCGTGGCCACCCCGCTGCACGGCGGACCCAACCTGCTCGACGCCAACATCCGCCGTGGCACCCGGGATTTCGCCGTCGAGCCGGCGTTGACCCGCGACGAGGCGCGCGCCGCCGTCGAAGTCGGCATCGGGGTAGCCGACGCGCTCGTCAAGGCTGGCGCCGCCTGCCTGCTCACCGGTGACATGGGCATCGCCAACACCACGCCCGCCGCCGCGCTGATCGCCGTGTTCACCGGCACGGATCCGGCCGAGGTCACCGGACGCGGCACGGGCATCGACGATGCCACGTACGCGAGAAAGATCGCTGTGGTGACCGCGGCCCTGCGCCGGCACGCGCCCGACCCGGCCGATCCGCTCGGCGTGCTGGCCGCCGTAGGGGGCCTCGAGCACGCGGCCCTGGCCGGCTTCCTGCTCGGCGCCGCCGCCAGGCGGGTGCCGGTTGTGCTCGACGGCGTGATCGCGGCGTCCGCGGCGCTGGCGGCCGCCGCGTTCGCACCGGACGCGCCGGTCGCGATGGTCGCCGGACACCGCTCGACCGAGCCCGGCGCAACCGTCGCGCTCGCCCACCTCGGGCTCGCCCCGCTGCTCGACCTGGGCATGCGGCTGGGCGAGGGGAGCGGCGCGGTGCTCGCCCTGCCGGTCGTCGCGGGTGCGGTCCGGGTGTTGCGTGAGGTGTCCACGTTCGATGCCGCGGGGGTCTCGGAGAAGTGAACCTCTATCCCCTCGCGTTGCGTCTCGAGGGCCGGCGGGTCCTGGTCGTCGGCGGCGGAGCGGTGGCCACCCGCCGGCTGCCGGCGCTGCTCGCGGCGGGCGCCGAGGTCGTCGTGGTGTCGCCCGCGCTCACGCCGGCGCTGCGCGCCCAGGCCGACGCGGGCCGGATCACCTGGTTGCCGCGGCGCTTCGAGGCGTCCGACGTGGACGGTGCCTGGCTCGTCCAGGTGGCGGTCGACGACCCGGTCGCCGCGGCCGCGGCCAGCGCGGCCGCCGAGGAGCGCCGGATCTTCTGCGTACGGGCGGACGACCGCGACGCCGCCACCGCCTGGACGCCCGCGGTGACCCGGCACGGACCGGTGACGGTCGCAGTCACCGACGACGGCGACCGGAGGCGGGCGCTTGCCGTACGGGACCTGGTAGCGAACGCGCTCGAGGCGTCGCCGCCGGCCCGTCCCGCATTCGCCGGAGTGGCGCTCGTGGGTGCCGGTCCGGGCGATCCGGAGCTCATCACGGTCAAGGGGCGCCGGCTGCTGGCCGCCGCGGACGTCGTGGTCGCCGACCGCCTCGTACCCGGGTTGCTCCTGGGGGAACTGCGGCCCGACGTGGAGTTCGTCGACGCGGCCAAGATCCCGTACGGGCCCTCGGCGGCACAGGACGAGATCAACCGGATCCTGGTGGAACGCGCCCAGGGCGGGAAGTTCGTGGTCCGGCTCAAGGGCGGCGACCCGTACGTCTTCGGCCGCGGCGGCGAAGAGGCGATCGCCTGTGTCAAGGCCGGCGTGCCGGTCATGGTCGTGCCTGGCGTGACCAGCGCGATCGCCGCGCCGGCGTTGGCCGGCATCCCGGTCACCCACCGCGGCGTGGCGCACGAGTTCACGGTCGTCTCCGGACACGTGCCGCCGGACAGCCCGGAGTCGCTGGTGGACTGGCCGGCGCTGGGTCGGCTGCGCGGCACCCTGGTCATCATGATGGGGCTCAAGCACCTGGCCGCGATCGCACAGGCCCTGATCGACGAGGGTCGTGCGTCGGGCACCCCGGCGGCCGTGGTCCAGGAAGGATCGACGGACGCCCAGCGCGTGCTCCGCGGTACGCTCGGCACCGTCGCGGCGGACGCCGAGGCGGCCGGCATCCGGCCTCCGGCGACCGTGGTGATCGGCGATGTCGTCGAGGCACTTGCATAGTTGAGTAACGGATGGGTAGCTCTGAGGAATGGATGTCCGACCGCACATGACGCTGTCGGGGATCGTGCTCGACGCCCCCGATGCCCGCGAGCTCGCCGCCTTCTACAACCGGCTCCTGGGCTGGACCGTGGTCCAGGACGAGCTCGACTGGATCAAGCTCGGCGCGCCCGACGGCGGCGCGGGCCTGGCGTTCCAGACCGAGGAGCGGTATGTCCGCCCGGTCTGGCCGGCCCGTCCCGGCGATCCGCAGATGAGCATGCATCTCGACATCCGGGTCGACGACCTGGACCGGGCGTGCGCCCACGCCGAGAAGGCCGGCGCGACGCTGGCCGAGTACCAGCCGCAGGAGGACGTCCGGGTGTATCTCGACCCCGCCGGGCATCCATTCTGCCTATTCCTCTAGCCTTCCGGGGCGCCCAGTTCGTCGAGGAACGTCCTGGCCCACTCGGCCACGTCGTGCGTACGCAGGTGCCGCTGCATCACTCGCATCCGGCGCTTCAGCTCGGCGGGCTCGGCCATGACCGCGCGCATGAGAGCATCCTTCACGCCGTCCGGGTCGTGCGGGTTGCAGAGGAACGCCTGCCGCAGTTCGGTGGCGGCGCCGGCGAACTCGCTGAGCACCAGTGCCCCGCCGCTGTCGCCCCGGGTGGCCACGTACTCCTTGGCCACGAGGTTCATGCCGTCGCGCAACGGCGTCACCATCATGACGTCGGCCGCGACGTACATCGCCGTCAGTTCAGCGCGGCTGTACGACTGGTGCAGGTAATGGACGGCCGGCGCACCGACCCGGCCGAACTCGCCGTTGATCCGGCCGACCTCGCGTTCCACCTTGACCCGTAGCGCCTGGTAGTGCTCGACCCGCTCGCGGCTCGGCGTGGCGACCTGCACCATGACGGCGTCCGGCACCTTCAACCGGCCCTCGGCGAGCAGCTCGCGGAACGCTTTGAGGCGCCGTTCGATGCCCTTGGTGTAGTCGAGACGGTCGACGCCCAGGATGATCGTCTTCGGGTCGCCCAGCTCGGCGCGGATCTGCTTGGCCCGCGCCTGTACCGCCGGGTCCGCCGCAATCCGCTCCATGTCGCGGGTGTCGATGCTGATCGGGAACGCGCCGGCCTTGACCCGGCGACCGTCCACCTGGATCGACTGGCCCTCGTAGCGCAGGCCGAGCAGGTGCCGCGCCAGCCGGACGAAGTTCTGCGCGGCAAGCCGCTGCTGGAAGCCCACGAGATCCGCGCCGAGTAGGCCGCGCAGGATCTCCGCCCGGAACGGCATCTGCATGAACAGCTCGATCGGCGGGAACGGGATGTGCAGGAAGAAACCGATCCGCAGGTCGGACCGCATCTCCCGGAGCATCGCCGGGACAAGCTGCAGCTGGTAGTCCTGTACCCAGACCGTCGCACCTTCGGCCGCCACGTCCGCCGCGGCCCGGGCGAAGCGCTGGTTGACGACCCGGTACGCCTCTCGCCAGCGGCGCTTGTACACCGGTGTCTCGACCGCGTCGTGGTAGAGCGGCCAGATCGTCGCGTTCGACTGGCCCTCGTAGTAGCGCTCGAGCTCCTCGGAGCTCAGCTGGACGGGGTGGATGTGGATGCCCTCGAGCTCGAACGGCTCCGGCGCCTCGCCGGCCCCGCCGGACCATCCGATCCAGGTGCCCCGGTGCTGGGTGAGCACGGGGTGCAGTGCGGTCACCAGGCCGCCCGGGCTCGGGCGCCAATGCCGTTGGCCGTCCGGGCCCGAGACCTCATCGACGGGCAGGCGGTTGGCGACAACGACGAAGGAACTTCGTTCGGCCACGTTGAGAGCACCTCCGGGTCGTTTTGTTCCCCTGCCGAGCGTACTGTGCGTAGCCGGGTGGAGCTTGCCGCGATATGGCGGGCAGGTGACATCCTTGGCCGGTGGATCTGTCCGCCGATCTTCCCCCGCCGCGCCGGCCGCTGTTCTTTCCTGTGGTCATCGCCACGGTTTTCCTCAGCATCATCGGCATGTCCGCCGGGCTGGTCCTGGGTTCCCGGCACTCCGACCGCCAGGCCGCCACGCAGCCGCCGCCGTACACCACACCGGCGGGTACGCCGGCGCCCACCGCGGAGCCCTGCCGGCCGGAGACCCAGCAGATGGGCCGCAAGTACGGCGCGTCCGGCACGCTGCGGATCGAGCTGCTGCTGCGGACGAGCGCCTCGGCGGTCTGGATCTGCGCGGACGATGCCGGACGCCTCTACTACCACGCCAACCGGGGCGGCGAGAACGCTCGGTGGGTCGAGAACGAGACCGCGCTGTTCATGCCGGACGTCCAGCGCAACGGCGACGGCTACGTGGTCCAGGCCGACGACGGCACGACTTTCTCGATCGATTCCCGGCGGCTGCGCATCGTGCACAAGGACGGGAAGATCGAGGTCCAGACCGCCGTGAACTAGGGAATCCCGGCCGACCCGGCGGGGTTGAAGTAAACGGCCGCAGGAGAGCCTGGAAAGATTGGCCCTGCACATCGGCCGTTCCACACCACAACTATCACGGAGGTAGGCCGCACCGTGGCCCAGTTCATCTACGTCCTGGAAAAGGCGCGCAAAGCGTACGGCGACAAGGTCGTGCTCGACGACGTGACGCTGAACTTCCTGCCGGGCGCCAAGATCGGTGTGGTCGGTCCGAACGGCGCCGGCAAGTCCAGCCTGCTGAGGATCATGGCGGGTCTGGACACGCCCAGCAACGGCGAGGCCCGGCTGATGCCCGGCTACACCGTCGGCATGCTGGCCCAGGAGCCGGCGCTCAACGACGCGAAGACCGTGCTCGGCAACATCGAAGAGGCGGTCGCGGAGACGAAGGCCAAGCTCGAGCGCTTCAACAAGATCGCCGAGCAGATGGCCACCGACTACTCCGACGAGTTGATGGAGGAGATGGGCAAGCTCCAGGAGGAGCTCGACCACGCCGACGCGTGGGACATCGACTCCCAGCTCGAGCTCGCGATGGACGCGCTGCGTTGCCCGCCGCCGGACGCCGACGTCACGCTGCTCTCCGGCGGGGAGCGCCGCCGGGTCGCGCTCTGCAAGCTGTTGCTCCAGGCGCCCGACCTGCTGCTGCTCGACGAGCCCACCAACCACCTGGACGCCGAGAGCGTGCAGTGGCTGGAGCAACACCTGGCCAAGTACGCCGGCACGGTCATCGCGATCACCCACGACCGGTACTTCCTGGACAACGTCGCCAACTGGATCCTCGAGCTGGACCGCGGTCACGCGTACCCGTACGAGGGCAACTACTCGACGTACCTGGACAAGAAGGCCGCCCGCCTGGCCGTCCAGGGCCGCAAGGACCAGAAGCTGCAGAAGCGCCTCGCCGACGAGCTCGAGTGGGTCCGCTCCAACGCTAAGGCCCGGCAGACCAAGTCGAGGGCCCGCCTCGAGCGCTACGAGGAGATGGCCAACGAGGCCGAAAAGACCCGCAAGCTCGACTTCGAGGAGATCCAGATCCCGCCGGGCCCGCGCCTGGGCAACACGGTCATCGAGGCCAAGGACCTGGTCAAGGGCTTCGAGGGCCGGACGCTGATCGACCACCTGTCGTTCTCGCTGCCGCGCAACGGCATCGTGGGCATCATCGGCCCGAACGGCGTGGGCAAGACCACGCTGTTCAAGACCATCGTCGGGCTCGAGAAGCCGGACGAGGGCACGGTCCGCGTCGGCGACACGGTCCGGCTTTCGTACGTGGACCAGAACCGGGCCGGCCTCGACGGCTCCAAGACGGTGTGGGAGGTCGTCTCGGACGGGCTCGACCACCTGATGGTCGGCAAGGTCGAGATGCCGTCCCGCGCCTACGTCGCCGCGTTCGGGTTCAAGGGTCCCGACCAGCAGAAGCCGGTCAAGGTCCTCTCCGGCGGCGAGCGTAACCGGCTCAACCTGGCGATGACGCTGAAGATCGGCGGCAACGTCATCCTGCTCGACGAGCCGACCAACGACCTGGACGTGGAGACGCTGTCCAGTCTGGAGAACGCGCTGCTGGAGTTTCCGGGCTGTGCCGTGGTGATCTCCCACGACCGGATGTTCCTGGACCGGGTCGCGACGCACATGCTCGCGTGGGAGGGCACCGACGAGGATCCGGACAAGTGGTTCTGGTTCGAGGGCAACTACGAGGCGTACGAGAAGAACAAGGTGGACCGGCTCGGCGCCGAGGCGGCGCGCCCGCACCGGGTCACCTACCGGAAGCTGACGCGTGACTGAAAGGTTCGTCTACGACGTAGCCCTGCGTTGGTCCGACATGGACGCGTACGGCCACGTCAACAACGCGCGCTTCCTCACCATCTACGAGGAGGCGCGCGTGGCGATGTTCTTCGTCGGCGCCCGGTCTCACGGCCTCGGCTCGTTCGAGGAGGGAATCGTCATCGCCCGCCACGAGATCGACTACCTCAGGCCGGTGGATTACGGCGACCCGGTCCGCATCGAGATGTGGATCTCCCAGCTGCGGGCGGCCGCGTTCACCGTGTCGTACGAGCTGTTCGACAACGACATGCTGGCCAGTCGCGCGAGGTCGGTGTGCGTGCCGTACAACCTCGAGGAGGGCTACCCGCGCCGGCTCAGCGACGCCGAGCGGGACTTCCTCGAGCCGTACGTGGAGGCATGAGCTGTGCTGACTTCCGGCGCCTGGACCTTCGGTCGGCGCGGAGAACCCGGAAAAGGAGTAATGGTGACTTCCGGCGCCTGGACCTTCGGTCGGCGCGGAGAACCCGGAAAAGGAATGTCATGACGGGTCACGGGCTGATCGGGATCGCGGATGCGGGCGCGTTCCTGGCCCGGCTGACCCGCCTCGACCCGGACGCGCCGGTGCGCCTGCGCGCAGCCGGGCCGCGGACCACGCTCTGGGGCCGCCTGCCGTGGAACGTGCTGGTCACCCGCGAGGTGGCCGGATCGGGCCCGATCGACGCCACGGTATCGGCGGCTGACCTGCTGGCCGCGCTGGCTCGCGGCGACGAGGCGCTACCCGCCCGGCGTGACGACCGATGGCGATGGCCGTTGCCGCCCGCCGGCGCTCGGGCCGTGGAATCCGTCGCGGCGGCCGAACTGACCCGGCTCGCCATGGCCGCCGCGGGCACGCTGCGCGAGGTCGCCGCGGGCGGCCTGGCCGGTCGCGCGGTCGGCCAGCGTGCGGTGCGCGATGCGCTGCTCGACCACGTCGCGCTCGTCGTCACCCCGGCCGACGGCCCGCGCGTTGAGGTGCCGCAGCGGCTCGTCCAGGCCGTCTCGCGGATGGGCTTCCTGGGCCCGGCCGACGTGGACGCTCCGGATCCGCGCGTGTACGTGGCGGGGCGATGGCTGGGACTTTCTGCACCATATGGAGTTGCCTGGTTACAGACTGTCAAGGAATTGACCGTTATGCCCATAGGACGTCGCCCGAACGGCTGATACGGAGTCGGCCGTCCGGTCCCGCCGCCCGGTTGGGGGGATGACCTCCGCGACCGGTACGGGTACCGTCTGCCCTCGGGTCTACCGCTACGTCCGGCGGCGGGCCTGCTGGGGGAGTGAGGTGCACAACGATGCCGTGGTGGTCATGGCGCCCCGGGTCGTCCGGAGATAGGGAGCCGGAGTCCGGTGGCGAGGTGGCGGTGCAGAGCGACGTCCGCGTCGGCGTGCCGGCGCAGCGCGAGCCGGGACATTCTGTCGTCCCCACCGATCTGTCCACGGTTGACGCACCCGACCACGTCGCGCCGGTGACGCTGGCCAGGATCGGCAAGGCCCTCGATATGCTCGACATCCGGTTCCTGGCCGACGGCGGTGGGAGCCTTCTGGCGATGTGGGAGCGGCACGCCGTGCTGTTCACGCTCGAGGGACCCGAGGACGAGATCCTCGTGATGCGCGCCCGACCGCACGCCACCGTGCCGCCGGACTGGGCCGACCGGGCGTACCGCGTGGTCAACGAGTGGAACCACACCCGTCGCTTCTGCAAGGCATACGTCGGCGATCCCACCGAGCGCGGGCAGTTGCCCATCTACGCCGAGTTACAGGTGCCGCTGAACTCCGGCGCGCACGACCCGTTGCTGGTCGAGATGCTCGACTGCGGCGCGGCGGTGGCCACGTCGTTCGTCGACTGGCTGCACGACGAGGGCGCACTGCTCTAGAACGCTGTGAAGGCCCCGTTTGCGATCGATCTACTCCGAGTTGACCATGAAATGCGCCGCCCGCTCCAGGTAATCCCACAGCGCCGAGCGGTGCGGCTCCGGCAGCTGCAGCGAGTCGACCGCGTCGCGCATGTGCCGCAGCCACGCGTCGCGTTGGGCGGGACCGACCCGGAACGGCGCATGCCGCATCCGCAGGCGCGGGTGGCCCCGGGTCGCCGAGTACGTGTTCGGTCCACCCCAGTACTGCATCAGGAACAGCGTGAGCCGCTCGGCGGCCGGACCCAGGTCCTCCTCCGGATACAGCGGACGTAGCAGCGGGTCCTCGGCCACGCCGGCGTAGAAGGCGTTGACGAGCCGGCGGAACGTCGGCTCGCCGCCCACGGCCACATAGAAGCTCGCGTCCGTCGCCTCCGTCGCCTCCGGTGCCGGAGAAGCGGCCGGTGCCGGATGGGCGGCCGTTGCCGGGGTGACCGGCAGTTGGGTCCGCTGCCGGCCCTCACTCGTCGCACTCACCCTTCTATCCTGCCAGCCGCGCCGGCTAGCGGTTGTCCGGTGTGACGCGCGTTGCGCTGGCGGCGGGCACGCGGGGCCGGGCGGTAGTGGTAACGGGCTGCGTCTGCTCGGCCTGTTCCGGCGTGGCCGCCGCGGCCTCGGCGATCGCCCGCTCGAATCTTGCTGCGCTGGGCCAGCGGGCGGCCATCGCGATCATCAGCAGCACTCCGCCGACGCTCCACAAGCCGACCGTGATCGGCACCGACGACTCCTGCGCGAGCAGGCCGGTTACCAGGACCGCACCGCCCTGGCTGATCTGCAGGCCGCCCTGCATCACCCCGAACGCGCGGGCGCGGTAGCCGTGCGGGAGGGCCAGCACGAACAGCCCGTTGAGCGTAGGCATGAGGCCGCCCTGCGCGATGCCCGAGATCATCGTCAGCAGCGCGACGATCTCCACGGGCGGGGCGGCGAGCGCCGGCACGAGCGCGAGCGGCGCAACGATCGCCAGCGGCCGGATGAGCCGCTGCCGGACCGCGGGCGAGACGAGCCGGCTGATCATCAGGCCGCCGATGATCCACCCGACCGGTCCCGCCGCCATGATCAAGCCTTGATCGAACCCGCGGCTGGATGGATCGGGATTGACTTCCGCGGCCCAGCCGGCGGCAAGACCCTCCGGCACGATCGCGAACATCGTCAGCGTGAAGACGAGTACCGCGATGGGCCGCAACACGCGGTTGCCGAACACGAGCTGGAAGCCCTCGGCAGTCTCGTGCAGCAGGTGCGACCGTTGCGCCGGGCTCCGCGCCGGCGGCCGGCCGCGGACGCCGGTCGCGAGGATCAGCGCGGAGAGCCCGAACGTGAGCGCGACCCCGGCGATCGCGAGCCGCGGGCTGGCCGCGGCCGCCACGGTGGCGCCCACCATGTATCCGATCACCTGCGCGGCCTGCACGGTCGTGGCGTTGATTGCCAGCGCGACGACGACGCGGTCGCGTCCGAGCAGCAGCGGGAGCAGCGCGGACCGCGCGGCCTGGGTGGGCGGGCTGGTGAGCATGCCGAGGAAGGCCAGCGCCAGCACGACGCCGACCGGCAGGCCCGGGATGGCCACCAGGCCGACCATCACCATCCGGAGCAGATCGCACACGATCATGACCCGGCGGTACGCATACCGCTCCGCCAGCGCGGCCAGCAACGGGCCGCCCACGACCCACGGCAGGTAGCTGATCGCGAACGATGCGGCGGACAGCAGCACAGACTGGGTCTGCTGGTAGACCAGGACGGTGATCGCGGCGCGAGCGAGGTAGTCGCCTAGCCAGTTGACCAGCAGCGCGAGGTAGACGGCGCGGTACTCGCTGACCGCGAAGACGTCCCGGAAGGTGGCCGGGCGATCCGTTCCCCTCACCGCGCCGGCCTGGTCGGCCGGTGGTGCAGCGGGTGTGTCATCGGACACCAGGCCCTCCATCGTTCGCGGCGATCGCCGGGTTGCGACGACAAACCGGGCACGTCCACGGGGGAGCCCGGCGCGGAACGTGACGCTGCATGTGCAGATGCGTATGCAGATTCTGCCCGATCGTCCGACTGGTGGCTAGGGCATACGGTTTGATCGTCGGCCATTCGGGTGAGCTGTGCCATCCACCGAGAGGGTATCGACCCAGCTCACGTGGCGCCACCACGCCGATTGTCAGACTCCTGACCAATCGCAATCGGCGGGGTCGCGGATCGCGGCCCCAGCCGCGAGGCGGCGATCCGTTCGGACAGCCCCGAGCTCTCCAGCGCCTCGGTGAACGCCCGTCGCAGCTCACGCTGGACCGCGATCTGCCCGTCCGCGGTCGTCTTGGCGATCGTCCGGATCACCGCACCGTCGACGGTCAGCTGCTCGACGCCGACCACGTCGGGAGGCTCCAGGAACTCCGTCGCGTGCGCCGGATCGTCGGCGACCGCCCGCGCGGCGCTCCGCAGCACCGAGATGGCCTGCTCGGAGTTGACGAAGCCGATCGGGATGTCGATGACCACCATGGCCCAGCCCTGGCTCTTGTTACCCACCCGGACGATCTCGCCGTTGCGGATGTACCAGAGCACGCCGCGCGCGTCGCGGACCGTGGTGATGCGCAGGCCCACCGTCTCCACCACGCCGGTCGCCTCGCCGAGGTCCACCGTGTCGCCCACGCCGTACTGGTCTTCGAGCAGCATGAACAGGCCGGCGATCAGATCCTTGACCAGACTCTGGGCACCGAAGCCGAGGGCCACCCCGACGATGCCGGCGCTCGCCAGCAACGGGCCCAGGTCGAAGCCGAGCTCGGCCATCACCAGCAGCGCCGCTATCGTGAAGACGACCGCCGTCACGAAGCTGCGCAGCACCGAGCCGATCGCCTCGGCCCGCTGCCGCCGGCGTTCCGGGATGAACTGGCCCTCCTCGGCGGTCGCCGCAGCGCGCTCCTTCAGCGGCTTCAGCAGGGCCGGCATGGCGGCTCGCGAACTGGTGGCGGTCAGCCGCCGGATAGCTCGGTGCAGCAGCCAGCGGATCAGCATCGCGGCCAGGATGATCCCAATGATCCGCAGTGGCTTCACGATGATCACGTAGCTGCTGTTGGCGAGCCACTGGTTGTGCGTCCACTCCAGCACGCGGCTGCAGAGCACGCTGCCCGAGCAGCTTTCCGTGACGTCGGGCGACGTGAAGATGACGCCGGGCGAGGATGGGCTGGGAGTAGGGGCGAGGGGAATCACGGGTCCCTACCGTACCGGGGCGGTCCGACCGGTCTGGCAACCCGTCCGTGGAACCCGACATCTTCGCACGGGACCTCAGACGTTTACCGCCCGGCCACAGATTGTGCTCGCAATTCCATCATTCATCAGGGACTATTACCGCACGGACACCGGTGATCGCCGGTGTGCAGCCAGTGATGTCAACCATCGGGAGCGGTTACAGCTCAACCAGAAGGGTGATCGCGATGCCTGACATACGACCCACAGTGGGCTCATCCGCGTTGGTTTTGAACGCTACGTACGAGCCGCTGTGCGTCGTATCGGTGCGTCGAGCGACCATCCTGGTCCTGACCGCCAAGGCCGAGTGCGTCTCCGACGGTGACGGGCTGCTGCACAGCGCCCGCACCACGTTGCCGGTGCCGTCCGTGGTACGGCTCACCCGTTACGTGAAGGTCCCGTACCGCACCCACGTCGGCCTGTCCCGCCGGGCGATCTTCGCCCGCGACGGCGGCCGCTGCGCCTATTGCCGAGGCTCGGCGGAGACCATCGACCACGTCTTCCCGCGCAGCCGCGGCGGCCTGCACGCGTGGGACAACGTCGTGGCCGCCTGCGCGAGGTGCAACCACAGCAAGGGCGACAAGACGCCGGCCGAGCTCGGCTGGCGGCTGCACGCCAAGCCGGCGGCGCCGCGCGGGGTGGCCTGGCGGGTGCTGGGCCACCGCACCCCGGACCCCCGCTGGGCGGACTGGCTCGACCTACCGCAGACGGCCGGCGCCGAGGCGGCGTAGGGCTACGTGTTTTTCGCGCTGGTCAGGCTGGCGAAGACGATGACGTTGTCCGCGTAGCCCTCGGTACCGCCCAACCACGCGCCGCCGCATGTGACCAGCCGCAGCGAAGGGCGGCTGTAGTCGCCGTAGACGCGCTGGACCGGCAACGTCGACTTGCCGAAATGTTCGACCGAGTTGACCTTGAACACGGCGATCGAGCCGTCCTGGCGAAGGACCTCGATGCGCTGCCCCGGCTCCATCTTGCCCAGGTCGTGAAAGACCGACGGGCCGGTCCGGGTGTCGGCGTGCCCCACGATCAGTGCGGGGCCGAACTGGCCCGGCGTCGGGCCCTGGTCGAACCAGCCGGCCTCGTCGTGGCGCTTGAGTGGGGGTACGTCCACCGAGCCGTCCGTCGCGAGCCCGACGTTGAGGATCGGCGCCTGCACGTTGAGCGACGGGATGGTCAGGCGGACCGGCTGGCTCGGGTCCAAGACCGGGAACGCCCGCGGCGGCGGTTGGTCGGGGCCGCGGAACAGCCCGGTCAGGTCGAAGCCGGTGGCCGCACCGATCCCCGCGCTGACCGCGAACAGGCCGACGAACAGCAGCGCCGCGGCGAGCACACCGATCGGGATCGTGGGGCGGGCACCGGCCGGCCGGGGCGGCAGGATCGGGCGGCGCCGGGGCCGCTGGAAGAGGCGCCTCGCCGGGGCCGTCGGCGTTCGAGGCGACAACTGCCCGTCCCGACGCCGGCCCGGGCCATCGGGTTCCACGAGTACCAGCCTCTGCTCGCCGCCCTGGGCTCCGGCGTCGGGCGGTGCCGGACGGCGGCGGCGCTGGCGGGGCGGCTGCGGCGGGGGTGGGGGCACGATCTCGGCCGGGCGGCGGCGCAGGACCGACTCCGGCATGCGCGGGCCGCCGGCCACCGGCCGGGGGATCACCGGGCGGGACACGGCCGCCTCAGCCGAAACGCCGGCGACGCAGGACGGAGAAGATCGCCAGGGCCAGGCCCGCGACGATCGCCGTCAGGCCGCCACCGATCAGTATCGGCGCGGATCGGCCCGGAGCGGTGCCGCCGCCGCCCGTGGCCGGGCCTTGACTGGGCTCGACGCGGGCGACCACATGCAGCGTCGTCGTCGCGGTCTTCTTGTCCGGACACGTCAGCTTGAGCTGGTAGTCGCCCACCTTGGTGGTGGTCGGGATCCGCGCGGTCGCGGTGAGAAAGCCGTACTGGGGGTGGACCGTGACCGTGCCGAACGGGCCGCCCGTGACGGTCGCCGGGGCCAGGTTGTCGGTGCAGCTCGCGCGCAACGTGATCTCGTCGCCGGCCGGGGCGGTGCTCGGATTGCTCTCCACGAAGATCGACGCGGCCTGGGCCGGCGCGGCGTCGAGGAACAGGACGGGCAGGCCGAGAGCGAGCGCCGCGACGGCGGCCGGGACGGATGTGCGCATGAGCCCTCCCTCCAACCGTCCCGGCGCGCGAGCCGCGGACGGCGCGTGAGGGTGATTTTCGCACCCCGGGGCCGATTCTGCGTAGATCTCGACGGCGTGAGAAGCCGGTTTACGACCCCACGGTCCGCCGCGTCCCACGCTCCGCTACCGTGATTGGCGTTCGGATCACTGGAACGCTGGCGCCTGGGGGCGTTGAGGTTGTCTGTACTGAGTACCGTATTGGTCTTCGTGGTCATCCCGCTCGGGGTCATCGTCGTGGTCTCGGCGCTGGTGCTCGCCGGCGGCGACCGCAACCGGCGCAGCCGCCGTTACCGCCCCGGCCGGCCGTACGACTTCCAGCCCGTCTGGTTCCTGGCCTCGCCCGACCAGGTGGGCCCCTCGCCCAGCGGCACGGAGCTCGGCGGTCCGGACCATGGCAGGCGTGCACTGGAGCAGCGTGCGCAGCCCGCCGCCGACGTCGACGTGATCGAGGACAGCTCGGGAGCGCGAGTGCTGCCCGGTCGGACAGGAGGCGCAAGTGACCGCTGGTGAGCAGCAGCCGATGACCGCGCTCGACCACCCGGGCGGCACCACCGACGCACCGGAGCGGGCCGCACCGGCGCAGGCCGCCGCGGAGGGGGCCGCCGCGGAGGACGCCGCGCCCGAGCAGAACGAGTGGGCGCCCGGCCAGGCGGCGCTCGACGGTCCCTTCACGACCCGGCAGCTGCTTCGCCTCGACGAGGCGCTGCGGGTGGCCGATCAGCAGACCGGCCTGACGTTCAGCGTCTACCTCGGCGATCTCGACGAGCCCGTCCGCGAGCACGCGGAGAAGCTGCACAAGCAGCTCGACGGCGCCGACCGCGCGGTGCTCCTCGCCGTCTCGCCGAACCAGCGGGTACTGGAGATCGTGACCGGCAACGAGGCCCGCAAGCGCATCTCCGACCGTGACGCCAAGCTGGCCGCGCTGTCGATGGCGGCGGCGTTCGCGGGCGGCGATCTGGCCGGCGGCGTGCTGTCCGGCCTGGACCAGCTCGCGAGCCACGCCGGCAGATCTTAATGGCCTGTCCTGATGGCCTCGCTCCGCTCGGCATGAATTTCGCCCCTTCAGGTCGCTGACGAGGACACCGAAAAGGACCACGGCTGCGCCTCGTCCTTTTCGGCGCCCTCGACAGCGACGGGCGAAAATTCGAGCTTGATGGCCTCGCTCCGCTCGGCGGGAATTTCGCCCTTTAGGTCGGGCGAAATTCGACTCTGGTTGCGCTCAGTGGGCGGCGATGTCCTTGGCCCGGGCCTTGAGCGCACGCACCACGCCGTCGCGGCCTTCGGCCACGAGCCGGCGCAGCGACTGCGGATGTCCGTCGCGGGCCAGCCAGGCGTCGGTCAGCGCGACCGTCTCCTCGCTGACCTGGTACGACGGGTAGGCGAGCATGACGAACTCCTGGGCCGGCTCACTGTCCGAGCGGGCCCACACCGAATCCACCACGTCGAAGAACTTCGCCGCGTACGGGGCGGTCAGCGCCACCTGCGTGGACACCTGGAAGCCCTGGAGCAGCGAGCGGTTCAGCCAGTTCGGCAGCTCCTTCTCGCCGGTCAGCTCGGCCCACACCCGGGCCTTGTTCTCGGGCGTGGGCAGCAACGCCCGGGCCGTCGCGGCCTCCCGCTCGCCGCTCGCGGTACGGTCGCCGGCCAGCTCCTCATCGATCTCCTGCGCAGTCGCCACGCCCATGGCGGCCAGCGCCTCGAGGAGCGACCAGCGCAGCTCGGTGTCGATGGTGAGACCGTCCGGCACTCCGATGCCGCCGAGCCAGCCGCGCAGGGTGGCGAGGTCGTCGTCGCTGCGCGCCGCGTTGATGAGCGTCCGCGCCCAGGCGAGCTGGAAACCGCTGCCCGGCTCCGCCGCGGCGAGCGCGGTGCGCGCGGTATCGGCCAGCCCGGCCCAGCCGGTGGGCGCCCACTCCGGGTCGGCGTACACCGTCAGCGTGCTAGCGGCCTGGCGCAGCGTGGCCGTAGTGAGGTTGATGTCTCGTTCGGCCGGCAGGCCGCTGCGTACCAGCGCGACGTAGTCGCGTGCGGCCAGCTCGGCGTCGCGCGTCATGTCCCAGGCGGCGGCCCAGCACAGCGCCCGGGCCAGCGACGAGTCGAAGCCGGCGATGTGCTGCACCACGGTGGCCATCGAGCGCTCGTCGAGCCGGAGCTTCGCGTACGTCAGGTCGTCGTCGTTGAGCAGCAGCACGTCGGCCGCGGGAACCCCGACCAGCGCCGGGATCTCGGTGCGCTCGCCGCTCACGTCGATCTCCAGCAGGTCGCGCCGGACCAGCCGCTCGCCCACCAGGTCGTAGAGACCCACGCCGATCCGGTGGGTACGCAGCGTCGGGTACGCGGCCGGCGCCTCCTGCTGCACGATCACGCTCGTGTAAGTGCCGTCCGCGCCGATCCCGATGATCGGGCGCAGCGTGTTGACCTGCGCGGTCTCCAGCCACTGCGCGGCGAACTTGCGCAATTCCCGGCCCGACGCCGCCTCCAGCTCGGTGAGCAGGTCGTCAAAGGTGGCGTTGCCCCAGGCGTGCTTCGTGAAGTACGCGCGCAGCCCGGCCAGGAACGAGTCCAGACCGACGTACGCGACCAGCTGCTTGATGACGCTCGCGCCCTTCGCGTACGTGATGCCGTCGAAGTTGACCTCGACGGCCTCCAGGTCGGGCATCTCGCAGTACACCGGGTGGGTCGAGGACAGCTGGTCCTGCCGATAGCCCCAGTTCTTGCGCACCGAGAGGAACGTGGTCCACGCGTCCGTGAACCGGGTCGCGTGCGTGTTGCACCAGTGGCTGGCCCACTCCGCGAACGACTCGTTCAACCACAGGTCGTTCCACCAGCGCATGGTGACCAGGTCGCCGAACCACATGTGCGCGAGCTCGTGCAGGATCGTGTTGGCGCGCTGCTCGTACTCGAAGTCGGTGACCTGGGATCGGAAGATGTAGTGCGCCTCGGCGTGTACGACGCAGCCGAAGTTCTCCATCGCGCCGGCATTGAAGTCCGGCACCCACAGCTGGTCGTACTTGGGCAGCGGGTAGCGGACGCCGAACTGCTCGTGGAAGAAGTCGAAGCCCTGCTTGGTGATCAGGAACAGCTGGTCCGCGTCCATGTACCGGGCCATCGAGGCGCGGCAGTAGGCACCCAGATCGATGCCGTCGTGGGTGTCGCGGACCTCGTGGTACGGCCCGGCGCAGAGCGCATTGACGTACGTGCTCATCGGCACCGACGTCGGGAAGTGCACCGTCTTCGCGCCCGGCCCGGCCGGAACGCTCGTCTCGGCCGGCATGTTGGACACGACCTTCCAATGTGCCGGCACGGTGGCGTGCCACGTGAAGACGCTCTTGAGGTCGGGCTGGTCGAAGCAGGCGTACACCCGCTGCGCGTCCGCGGTCTCGAACTGGCTGTAGAGGTAGGTCTCCCGGTCGACCGGGTCCACGCTGCGCTGCAGGCCCTGGCCGCTCGCGGAGTACGCGAAGTCGGCGTCGACCACGAGCGTATTCTCGGCGGCCAGCCCGGTCAGCGACAGGCCCTTCTCCGCCGACCAGCTGGAGATGTCGACGGGGGCGCCGTTCAGCACGGCGGAGCGGATGCCCGTCGCGGCCACCTCGATGAACGTCTCCGCACCGGGTTCGGCGCAACGGAAGGTGACCTCGGTGGTTGACCGGAACGTGGTCTCGCCCGGATTGCCCGACCCGTCGGTGAGGTCCAGGGCGATGTCGTACCCGGTCACCTGGAGCAGGCGGGCCCGCTCGGCAGCCTCGACCTGGGTCAGGTTACGAACTCCGGCCACGATCACTTCTCCTGTCTGCTGACTCTCCGCATCGACGATCGCGATCGCGACTGCGGCGGGTGACGGCACGCCCCCGATCCGAGTTTTGCACGTCACCCTATGCGCTCGACGGGTGGCGCACGTCACCCCGGCGGCCCGACGATTCCCGAGAGAGACTCGAAGCATGAGCGAACGCACCACGGTCGATATGTGGTTCGACCCCATCTGTCCCTGGGCCTGGATGACCTCACGCTGGCTGCTCGAGGTGGAGAAGATCCGCCCGATCGACGTCCGGTTCAACGTGATGAGCCTGTCAGTGCTCAACGCCGGCCGTGACCTGCCGGAGCGCTACCAGGAGATGATGGGGAAGGGCTGGGGTCCGGTCCGGGTCTGCGTCGCCGCCGCCGAGTCCGCCGGCCCGGACGTGCTGCGCGACCTCTACACCGCGCTGGGCACCCGGATCCACCTCCAGAAGTACGAGCTGGACGAGAAGCTCTACACCGAGGCGCTGACGGAGGTCGGCCTCGACCCCGCGCTCGCCGATGCCGCGACCACCGACACCTGGGACGGCGCGCTGCGCGCGAGCCACGACGCCGGCATGAAGCCGGTGGGCATGGACGTCGGCACGCCGGTCATCCACGCGCCCGGGCCCGAGGACGGCGAGACCGTGGCGTTCTTCGGCCCGGTCGTCACGCCGGCGCCGAAGGGGGAGGCGGCGGGCAAGCTCTGGGACGGCGTCATGCTGGTGGCGGGCACCCCGGGCTTCTACGAGATCAAGCGCACCCGCGACATCGGACCCATCTTTGATTGACAAGCCCGTCGTGAGGCATGGGTGACCCGGCCGGTAGGTTGCCCCACATGACGGTCGTGCACCCGATCAGCCGGGCCTGGATCACCACCGGCGGCACCGGCGCGCAGAACTACGACGAGTTCGCTGACGACGCCGAGATCACCGAGATCATCGCCGCCAACCCGCGCAGCGCGCTCGCCATCGAGATGCCGCACCGGGCGCCGGCGTCGGTGGGCAAGTCCTTCGCCGACGCGCTGCCGGACGCGGTCGCGCGCCTCGCCGAGGAGCGCGCCGACGGCAGCTACACCCCGGCCGAGCAGGTGGTGGTGCTGTACCGGATCACCGCGGCGGGCGAGGCGCCCGCGTACGGGCTCTGGTGCATGGTCGACACCGACCAGATCTCCACCAGCGCGGACGAGCCCGGGCTGGTCATCCGCAACGAGGACGTCTTCATCGACAAGGTTCGCGAGCGGGTTGCGCTGGCGGACGCTCTGGGGACGTTGCTGTCGCCCGTACTGTTGCTGCAGACCGGAAAGGGCGACGAACTGCACGCCGCGCTCGCGGCGGCGACCGAATCGGCGGGGGCGCCGGGCGCGACCGACCTCGACCAGAGCGGGCGCACGCACGCCATCTGGGTCGTGCCGCCGGGCGATCTGCAGGATCGGCTGACCGCGCTGGCCGGTGGCGGCGAGCTCGTCGTCGCGGACGGAAACCACCGCAGCCTGGCGGCGCAGATCGGCGGGCTGCCGCGCTTCCTGGCCGTGGTGACCACGCCGGGCTCGGTGGCGATCCAGCCCTACAACCGGCTGATCAGCGAGATTCCGGTCTCGCCCGAGGATCTCTTGGCACGGCTGGCCACGGCCGGCGCCAGCGTCGAGAGGCTGTCGCGGCCGGCAGAGGTGCCCGCCAAGGGCACGATCGAGCTGTACGGCTGGGGGATCACGTTCGCGATCACGCTGCCGCCGACCGAGGGCGGGCCCGCGGTGGAGAACCTGGATCACGCGCTGGTCGAGCGGATCCTCCTGCGGGAGGTGCTCGGGTTGGACCCGGGCGACAAGCGCGTCTCGTACGTGGGCGGCGACTACCCGGCCGAGTGGCTGCGCGGCGAGGTGGACGCGGACCGCGCCGAGCTGGCCGTGTTCATCGCCCCGGTGACCGTCGACGACTTCGTTGCGGTGAACCTGGCCCGGCAGAAGCTGCCCCGCAAGAGCACCTGGTTCACGCCGAAGGCCCGGGCCGGCCTCGTCCTGGCCCAGCTGGACTGAGTTCACCCGCAGCGGAAAACACAAGGAAACCCCGTTATGAAGCTGCATCCGCAGGTCGAGGCGTCGCTGGCGATCCGCCGCCGGCCGCCCGCCGACGTCCTCGCCGCAGATCCGTTCGAACAGGTGAAGTTCGCGCGGGCGGCGATGGAGGAGTCGAACTCCGATGAGTGCGGGCCAGCGCTGCCGCTGCCGGTGGTGGTCGACGTGGATGCGGACGGCGTGCCGAGCCGGCTCTACGCCAAGGCGGTGAACGCGCCGGTCTTCGTGTACGTGCATGGCGGCGGCTGGGCCTACGGCAGCATCGAGACGGTCGACCGGATGTGCCGCCGGATCGCCGACCGCTCCGGCTGCGCGGTGCTGTCGGTGGGCTACCGGCTCGCCCCCGAGCACGTCTACCCGGCCGCGCTGGACGACGTCGAGACCGTGCTCCGGTACGTCCGCCGCGAGGGTGCCCGCCTCGGCGTCGACCCGTCCCGGCTGGCCATCGGCGGCGACAGCGCGGGCGGCCTGCTCGCCACGGTCGCCGCCCGGCGCCAGCGCGACGCGGCCACACCGCTGGACCACCAGGTGCTGATCTACCCGATGATCGATCCGATGATGGCCTCGGAGTCGTACGACGAGCTCGGCGGGTACGGCCTGGATCGCGCGTCGGTCAAGCTGGCGTGGGACACGTTCGTGCCGGACGTCGCGCTGCGGTACACCCCCGATCTCGCGCCGCTCGCCGTCGCGGACCTCTCCGGGATGCCGTCCACGCTGCTGATCACCGCCGAGTACGACGTGCTGCGCGACGAGGGCGCCGATTACGCCGACGCGCTGGTCGCCGCGGGCGTTCCGGTGGTCCACGTCCGGTACATGGGCGTGAACCACGGCTTCGCCCGCAAGCTGGTCCTCTTCGACGCCGCCCGCGCCGCGGCCGACCAGGTCGCCTCCTCGCTGCGGGGTGCGCTGACCTTCTGACAAGATGCGGTCATGCGCGTCTACCTGGGTTCCGACCACGCCGGCTACGAGCTGAAGATGCACCTCGTCAACTACCTGGGGAAGCAGGGGTACGACGTCGTCGACGTGGGCCCGCACGTCTACGACCCCGAGGACGACTACCCGCCGTTCTGCCTCCACGCCGGCGCGAAGGTCGTGGGCGACCCGGGCAGCCTGGGCATCGTCATCGGCGGCTCCGGCAACGGCGAACAGATCGCCGCCAACAAGGTCGAGGGAGTCCGCGCGGCACTCGCCTGGCGCGTCGAGATCGCCCAGCTTGCGCGGCAGCACAACGACGCGAACGTGCTAGCCCTCGGTGCCCGCGAGCACACGCTGGACGACGCCGCATCGTTCGCCGAGGCGTTCCTGACCACCCCGTTCTCCGGCGATGAGCGGCATGCGCGCCGCATCGCCGAGGTCGCCGAGTACGAGCGCACGCGCAAGCTGCCGCCGCTCCCGGCGACCTAGCGGTTCCGGGGTAGGTCCTCGCGTGGCGACCAGTTGCGGCGCACGATGGCCAGATTCTGCTCCGCATCGGCCAGCTGGGCTTCCGTCGGCCGCGCGGCATCCCGGGCGCGGAGCGCGGCGCCCACGCTGACCTGCGATGAGCCTGAGCCGACCAGGCCGCGGAGCCCGCGCTCGGCCTCGCGGTCGTCGCCGCCGACGCCGGCGCCCGAGGTCGGGCGCGAGCCGGGTGGGCGCCGGCCGGCGAACCCGGGTACAGGGCGTTGCGGCGTGCGCTCGTCGGCGTCCTCGTCCGCCGGGTCTGCCACCGTCGAAGTCTCCGCGAGCGGCTCATTCATCGGCGGGCGCTCGGTCTCGACGGCGGCCGTCTCGGCCCGATCCACCTCGGCAGGCGCGGCAGCGGACGACGGGGGACGCAGCCGCCGGCGCCGGCGTTCGGGTTCGCCCATGGCACCGAACCTACCGCCGCCGGCGGCACTCAGAACACCTCGATGCCGGCGGGCAGCCGGTACCAGCCGAACGCCCCGGAGGCCCGGGCCAGCGCTCCCGGCGTCAGTTCGCGGACCCGACCCGCGGCGGCCAGCGCGACGAGCGACGGGCCGCCCAGGTACGCCGAACCGAGTTCCAGCGCGGTGCAGGCGAGGTCGGCCGGTTCGTCGGTGGCGGTGCACGTCGCACCGGCCGGCCCGCCGGTGAGCCGCCAGCGGCCGGTGTTCTGCGGCAGTTGTGGGTCGGTCACGTCCAGCACGACGTCGATGTCGGTCGCGTACCGCCGTGACCCGAGCGCCTTGGGCAGGTCGACGACGCGAACCCAGAGGCCGTCCACCATCCGGCCGCCGAGGCGGCGCGGCTCGTCGACGAGGTGGACCAGCGGTTCGTCCAGCGCGGCGAACCCGTACGAGGCGGTGCGGGCCAGGTCGATGGTGAGCAGGAAGCGCCACAGCGCCGCGTACGCGGCCGGGTCGGCGGCGACCACCTCATGCACCCGTACCTCCGCGCTCGGGCCCTTGGGGTCCCAGCCCGAGCTGGTCCGCCACAGGGCGTACCCGGTCGGGCCGTGCGGCGTGTCGTGCACAACGCCGCGCAGCGCCGTGGCGCCCTGGCGCCGCGACTCCGGGTCAGCCAGCACGAACCGCCACCAGCGGTCGTCGCGGCTCGCGAAGCCCGGACGGTCGTGGCGCAGCTGCTCGTAGACCTTGGCGAGGTCGGCGATCGCGTCGGCCGGGTCCACCAGCCGGAGCCTCGCGTCCGGGGCGAGTGGCGTCTGCGGCGGCCGGATCTCGCGGGTGGCCACGTCCAGCACCAGGCGCTGGCTGGCCAAGCCGTACCCGTACCGTGGATAGATCGTGCCCTCGGAGGCCCAGAGGACCGCGACCGGCTCGCGCCCGGCGGACGCGATGTCGTTCAGCTGCTGCCGCATCATGCGGTTCAGCAGGCCCTGCCGGCGGTGCGTCGGCGCAACGCCGACCAGCGAGACGTAGGCGGCCGGGACCGGGCCGCCCGGCACGGTCAATTCCCTCGTGTACGCGGCCGCGTGCCCGACGACCGCACCCGCGTCGTCGGCGACCAGCGACCGCTCCGGCTCGAAGACCGAGCCCTCGATGTCGCGGCTCTGCTGGTCCACGGTCTGGTGGAACGCGTAGGCGAGCAGGTTCGAGATCGCGTCCCAGTCGTCGGCGGTGCCGGTCCGGATGCGGATGTCGGAGGAGTCCATGGACCGTGTGTAACGGAAGCAGCGCATCGCGGCGAGCGATTTGTTGGGTCGTTAGTCTTTGTGGGCTCGTTACTCTCGATGGGGGGCGACGAGCGGTCGCCGCGTCTCGGGGAGGAGCACGATGCCGGAGCAACCGCAGTGGCCCGAGCGGACGCTCGACATGCCGCCGCAGGACCCCTGGGCGCCCACGGCGCCCACGGCGCCGAGCCCATTCTCGACCGGGCGGGCCCGGGTCAACCCGCGCCCGCGGACCCAACAATTCACCGCCGAGCACGAGCCGACCGGTACGGGTTGGCCGGGAGCCGAGGTGCCGCAACCCCGCCACACGGTGCGCGACCTGCGCCGCGGCGGTGAGTGGACCACGGCCGCGCTGCTGTTCGCGTTCGTCTGCTGGGGCATCTGGGCCATCTCGTCCGACGGCAACCTGACCACGTCGGTGATCGTCTTCGTGCTGAGCCTCTGCGTGGCGGTGGGCCTGTTCGCGCTGTCCCGGCTGGTCGGCCGGATCGTGCTGGAGAAGCAGTTCCACCGGGTGCGCCGGTCGGCGCGCGGCGCGCACCTGGTGGCCTCGATCTTCCTGGTCGGGGTGGGCGTGGCCCACCTGCAGCAGACCGACTGGGTCATGACGGCCTATCGGTGGGTGGTGGGCCTGCTCGGCTGACGCGCGAGGGCGGCCGGGTTCGCGCCCGGCCGCCCGTCTTGCGGCTCAGTCGTTGAAGGTCTTGCCGGTCTCCAACATCGACTTGAGGTCGCTGAGGATCCAGGCCCAGCCACCGCCCGCGCCGGCCTCGTCGGAGCCGGCCACCATTGCGGCCGTGGCGGGCGCGCCGGCCAGCTGGTGGGTGACGGTGAGCTTGCAGACGCCGGGCTGCGTCTTCGACTCCTCGATCTCGTACGTCAACCGCGTGAACGGCTCGGCGGCCGTGGTGGGGTCCATCAACATCCGCCAGGTCTGCACCAGCCGCCGCGGCGGGTCCACCTCGACGACCTCGCCGTCGATGATGGTGTCGGGCACCGGGAAGCCCATCTGCTGGCCGTAGTCCTTCATGCCCTGGTTCGCGGTCGCGTGGTAGGAGCCGCCGGGCTTGAGGTCGTAGAAGCTGGGCGCGGCGTATCCGTACCGGGTGTTCCACTCCGGGTCCACGATCGCGGCCCAGATCTTGTCCTGGCTCGCCTTGATCCAGACCCGGTAGACCTGCGTGGTCAGGGTCTCGGTTTGGGTGGTCATGGTTCGTCCTCCAAAGCTTTCTTCAAGTCGACGAGCGCCGTGACGTGGTGCTCGGTGTATTTGTCGATCCACCGGTCATGGATCTGCCGGATCGGCACGGGATTGAGGAAATGCAGCTTCTCCCGGCCGGAGCGGCGCACGACGACAAGATCGGCATCCTCGAGCACTTTCAGATGCTTCGCGACACCGAACCGCGTCATCTCCAGTTCCGACTCCAGCTCCGTGAGCGTGCGGCCGTCACGCTGGAAGAGCAGGTCGAGCAGGAAGCGACGGGTCGGATCGGCGAGCGCTCTGAACACCCGATCGTCATCCGTCATGACGCTAGGTTATGAGACCATACGGTCACATGTCAAGTGCGCGTGCGGCGGAAGTGGAGGCGGAGCTGGATGATGCGGGCGGCGCTCACCGCCATCGCGATGATCGCGCCGCCGACGCCGGCGATGAGCAAGGCCAGGGCGAGCGGGATGCGGCCGGACATCCAGAGGAAGTTGATCTCGACGCTGGCGGTGTTCTGGCCGACGAAGACGATCAGCAGGATGAGCGCCACGACGCCGGCCCACACCCCGAACCAGACCGCGCTCGTCCGGGTACGCGGCACCTTGACGGGCGCGCGCCCGGCGGGCGCCGTTCCGCCCGGCGGTTCGACCTCGGTTGCCGGCGGCACAATCTCGACCGGCGGCTCGACCCCGGCGATCGGCGGCGCAGCCCGTCCAGACGGCTCGACGTCGGCCGCCGGCGGCACACTCCCGCCAATGGGCTCGGCGCCGGCCGCCGGCGGCGCCGCGTCCGCCGGCCTGATGCTCGGTGGCGACGTGTACTCCGGCGGCATCGGCGGCTCGGCCGCGTCTGGAGTGGACGCGCGCCGATCCTCGGGGTGCATTGCCATGGTCCCGGTTTTCCCTCAGCCGCCCTCCGGTAATCCCGGATCACGTAATCCGGGATCGATCCCGATCGGGCCGCAGATTTAAGACACCGCTAATAGACGAGGGTCGAAACGGGACGTTACCGTCTCCGCCGGACATCCCCGCCTTCAAGATTCGGATCGCTATGCGTAGACATGTCCTCATCGTGGGCGGCGTCGCCCTTGTCACGGCGGTTGCCGGGGTCGCCGTCGCGGCCAGCGCCAGTGCCGGCACGACCACGTACGAGGCCGAGGCCGCGACCAACACATTGCGCGGCGGCGCGCACGCCGTGGCTTGTGGCCGTTGCTCCGGCGGTGCCCGGGTGACCGGGGTCGGTCTGCTGGGCCAGCTGACCTTCACCGGCGTCGTCGCCGAACGCGCGGGGCCCACGAAGCTGGCCGTGACGTACTACGGCCCGGACGCCCGGACCGCGCAGATCAGCGTCAACGGCGGCGTCGCGGCCGCGGTGGCGTTCCCGGCCACCCGAGGCTCCACCCGGCCCGGGACCATGCGGATCACCGCGACGCTCAAGGCCGGCGACAACACCATCGCGTTCGGCAACCCGGTCGGCGCCGCCCCAGACATCGACAAGCTCGTCATCACGACCGACGGCACGCCACCCACGCCGGTGCCGACCGCTACCGGGTCCGGCGAGCCGGGCGCGACCGCGACGGTCACGCCGCCGCCGCCGAGCTCCACGCCGCCGCCGCCGAGCCCGAGCGCGCCGCCCACGTCGACGGCGCCGAGCCCGTCGCCGACCGAGTCGCCGTCCGGGAACGCGGCGTTCGAGGCGGAGGTCGTCACCCTCGTCAACCAGGAACGTGCCAAGATCGACTGCCCGGCGGTGACCGTCGACGACCGGCTCACGGCCGCGGCCCGCGCCCACTCGGCCGACATGGCCGCGCGCAACTACTTCAGCCACACCACTCCGGAGGGCGTCGACTTCGCGACCCGGATCACCAACGCGGGCTACCGCTGGTCGGGCGCGGCCGAGAACATCGCCAAGGGCCAGCGCACGCCGCAGGAGGTCATGACCAGCTGGATGAACAGCGACGGCCACAAGGCGAACATCCTCAACTGCGGCTACAAGAACCTCGGCGTCGGCGTGGCGGCCGACTCGTCGGGGACGCTGCTGTGGACCCAGGACTTCGCCTCGCCGCTGTGAGCAAACCCTGCGATCAGCCCAGATAACGCCGGGCCGTCGAGGTGCGCTGGGCCGCGTCCAGGCCGGAGAGGCGCGCCTCGACGGTCGCCGGGCGCGGCCGGCGCTGGGTGATGAGCCACGGTAGGCCGCGGACGGCGTCCCAAGCGCCCAGCGCCGACGTGCGGTCGTGCGGGACGGTCCGGGCCAGGAACAGCGTGCGCCGCAACGCCGGCGCGAACGGCCGGCGCAGCCAGGTGAACCACAGCGTGTTCCGCAACCCGACGCGGCGGCGCAGGCGGGTGTCGCGCGATGTCGAGGCTCGGTGGTGCACGGCGAGGTCGTCGAGGTAGCACAGCTCCCAGCCGGCGCTGAGCAGATCCGTGGCGAGCAGCTCCTCCTCACCGCCGAGCCACAGCCGGGCGCTGAATCCGCCGGCGGCAAGGAACGCGTCCCGGCGCACCACGGACGCTCCGGCGAGAAAGCTGCCCAGCGCGGGACCGGGCAGCCAGTCCGGACCGGGCACCGGCGAGTCCCGCAGCTCGGCGACGATCGGATCGTCGGCGCCGCCGGGCTCCACGACGATACGGGCGTTGACCACGGCAAGGCGGGAAAACGCGTCGAGCACATCCGCGGCGCGGGTCAGCGATCCGGGCTCCCACCAGGTGTCGTCGTCGCAGAACGCGACGTACGGCGTACCCAATCGCGCGACGCCCACATTGCGCCCGACGGCGCCGCGGTTGTCGCCCAGCGCGACCACGTCGACGCCCGGGAACCGGGCCCGGACCGCGTCGGCGGTCCCGTCCGTGGAGCCGTTGTCGACCAGTACGACCGGCGGCCGCTCCGGTAATGTGCGCAGCCGGTCGACGGCCGCGAGCGCCTCCTCGCGCCGTTCCCATGTGATGACGACGACGCCGACCCGCCGTTCCACCATGATCGCCTCCCCGGGGACGACCACCGCATTACCCGGGATCGGCGGGTCTATGACGGTTGTCTCGCCCACGTTTGGGGCATGCGTACCGGGAAGCATCGGTACGACCAGGGAAGGCAGTCACGTGGCCGAGAACCAGTACGCCCGGCAGGACCCGCGCACGCAGTACCCCGCCCCGGAGCTCAAGGGCGGCGACCAGGAGTATCCCGGCTCGACGGCCGCGATGCCCGACCGTCCCGACCACGGCGAGGAGACCTATCGGGGTTGCGGCCGGCTGGTCGGGAAACGAGCGATCATCACCGGCGGCGACTCGGGCATCGGCCGGGCCGTGGCGATCGCGTTCGCCCGGGAGGGCGCCGACGTGCTGATCTCCTACCTGCCCGAGGAGGAGGACGACGCCCGGGATACCGTGCAGCTGGTCGAGAAGGCCGGGCGTATGGCCGCGACCGCGCCCGGCGATATCCGCGACGAGGCGTTTTGCCAGACGATCGTGGACCGGGCGGTGGCCGACCTCGGCGGTATCGAGATCCTGGTGAACAACGCCGCCTTCCAGATGGCCCAGCCGGGCGGCATCACGGACATCACGACCGAACAGTTCGACCGGGTCATGAAGACCAATCTGTACGCGATGTTCTGGCTGTGCCGTGCGGCCGTCCCGCACATGCGGCCCGGCGCCACGATCATCAACACGGCGTCCATCCAGGCGTATCTGTCGTCCAGCGCGCTGCTCGACTACGCGACCACCAAGGGCGGCATCGTGGCGTTCACGAAGGCGCTCGCCGAGGACCTGGCCGAGCAGGGCATCCGGGTCAACGCGGTCGCGCCCGGCCCGATCTGGACGCCGCTGATCCCGACGACGATGCCGCCCGAGAAGGTCAAGTCGTTCGGTGCCGACACCCCGCTGGGTCGGCCCGGCCAGCCCGCCGAGCTCGCCCCGGCCTACGTCTACTTCGCCAGCCAGGAATCCAGCTACACCACGGGCGAGGTGCTGGGCGTGACCGGCGGCAAGCCGGTCAGCTGACGGTCGATCAGCTCGTCAACCTTCCGGCTCCTCCGGAGGGAGTCCCCAGGGCGCGGGCAGGCGGCCGAGCCGTTGCAGACGCCGGCTCTCCGGGCTGTTGTGATACTCCAGAGGAATCCGATCCATAGAGATCGGCTCGCCGGTGGACCTGCGGCGGGCGGCGACGATCTCGACGAAGCGCCGTGGCCCCGGGCCGCGCCGTATCCACTCCTCCAGGGTCGTTTCGACGTCTCCGAAGGGATGGGCCACGGTGACGATGACGTCGCTGTGCTCCGAAGGGTCGATCACGGTACCTCGCCTCGCCGGGATGTGGTCGGCTCATTGTGACCGGTCCGTCTGCCGGGCGGCGAGCATCTCCTGCTCGAATCGCCACGTCTCGCCGGCATCGTCGGACACGTAGCCGAGCCACCGGAAGCTATCGTCCGTCACCTCGGTGAACAGCCAGCGGATCGGGCGGCCGTCGAGCCGGACGCCCTCCTGAACGATGTCGCCGTTCGCCCCGGGGCGGCCGGTCAGCGTGCAGGTGGTGCCGAACGGCGAGAACCAGACGACGTGCCAGACGTCGGCGGCGGGGTCGTACAGCCGGACCGTGCTGCCGGTGCTACGGATCCCGTCCTCGCGGGTGAACCACATGACGTCCTGGACCGCCTGCCCGGCGAGGATCCAGCCGAACGTCCAGACCACCGTGCCGTTCACCCACGTCCCGTTCGATTCGTCGAAGTACCTGTTGCGCACGTCCCACGTGCCGGCGAGCCGGCCATAGAGCGCGAGCGCCTCTTTGTGCTCGGGCCGCGGTCCGCTGGCGGCCAGGGCGGATGTCATTTCGTCGGTCATGGCTCGAGCCTGCCGGCACGAGCGAACCCAGTCTTGAACGTTCTTGTCGTACCTCGGGTCTACGGTCGGCACGTGTTGGAGCATCGGGGGCTACTGGATACACCTGGTTTACGGCTGTCCGTGGTGCGCTGCCGCGGCGAGCACGCATGGAGTCCCGAGGAGCAGGTCACCGGCGCATCGGTGGTGCTGGTCCGGCGCGGGGTGTTCCTCCGCCGGGTCGAGGGCACCGTCGCGGTGGCCGACGTGACCACGGGCTACGTGCAGCACCCGGGGGAGTGCCACCAGATCGCCCACCCCGCGGGATGCGACGTGTGCACGAGCATCGGCGTGCCCGGCGACCTGGCGGAGCAGCTCGCGCACGCCGGACCAGTCGTGGTCAGCGCCGCCGCGGATCTGGCGCATCGCCGGTTGCTCGCACGAGCAGACGTCGCAACGACGCGTGCCGGCCTCGAGCCCGGCCGGAGCGACATCGCCGGCGGCACCGCGCGAGCGGTCATTGGCGCTGAGTCCGGCCGCAGCGGTCCAGCCGGCGGGGTCGCACGGCCGAGCGGAGGTGCCGGGCCCGCCAGCGTCCGCGTTGAGCGCGCCGCCGCATCGACGGCGGTCGCCGAACCCGATGCCGGCCGGATCGGCGTTGCCGGCGGCGATGCGCGGGTTGACATCGCCGACCTCGGGGTGGCGTTGATCGATGCGCTCCTGCCGCCGCTACGTCCCAAGCCGGTGAGCGCCGCCGGTCGCCGGGCGGTCGACGATGTCCGCACGGCACTCGATGTCGACCCCGCGCTGGGTCTCGACGATCTGGCCACCCTGGCCGGGTGGTCGCCCTGGTATCTGTCGCGCACGTTCCGCCGTGTCACCGGGGTGACGGTCGGCGCCTACCGGCGGACGCTACGGGTGCGGGCCGCGCTCGACCAGATGACCGGCGGCGACGACGGCTTGGCGGCGCTCGCCGTCCGAACGGGCTTCGCGGATCAGGCGCACCTGACGCGGGCGATGCGTCGTGAGATCGACATGGCCCCAGCCATGGCGCGGCGATGGCTCCGCGGCGAGCCGCCATAGGCGGGTGCGATGGAGGCCGCGGCGGAGGTGCCAAGACCAAATACTCCGGCGCCCCGGACGGCCGACGATCAGGCGGACGAGCGCCAGGCGGGTGGACGGCGCTCGAGGAACGCGTGGATGCCCTCCTGCGCCTCCGGGCTGGCGAACAGCTTCGCCGACAGCGCCGCCATCTCGTCGGCCCGCGCCGCGATCCGTTCCCGCCGCTGCGCCGTCAGCAGCCGCTTCGTCTCGGCTGAGCCCTGCGGCGACGTCTCCCGGATCGCGGCGATCAGGCCCTCGACGATCTCGTCGAGCCGCCCCTCCGGCGCCGCTGCCGTGATGAGGCCGATCCGGGCCGCGGTCTCGGCGTCGAACGTCTCGCCGGTCAGGTAGTAGCGGGCTGCGGCACGCGGGTCCATCAGGTCCAATGTGGTCAGCGAGATCACTGCGGGCGCCACGCCGATCCGGGCCTCGGTGAACGCGAACGACGCGGACGGGTCGGCCACCGCGAGGTCACACGCGCCGACGAGGCCCATGCCGCCGGCCCGCACGTGACCACGGATGGCAGCGATCACCGGCTTGGGCAGGTCGACGATGCCGACCAGCAGCGCCATGATCCCGCTCGTCGAGGACGCCATGGAGCCGCTGCCGGCCGCCTTCAAATCCCCGCCGGCACAGAACACCCGGCCTGCGTTTGTGAGCACGACAGCCCGTACCGATGGATCGGCAGCGGCCTGACCGAGGCGGTCGGTGAGTTCCGCGACCAGCTGCTCGGAGAGGGCATTGCGGTTGTGCGGGGAATCGAGCGTGAGCGTCGCGACCTGCTCGCGCACGACGGCGCGGACCAGCTCGGTCATGATGCCCGGATCTCGCCGGTGTGCTCGCTCACGGCCGCGAGCCTAGTCCAGCACGCGCCCGGCGCGCCGGAGTGGCGATCTTCTTGTGACGCGGGCCGCGTCAGTGGTTGACTCCGCACCATGGGTGACTGGGGATCGTCGATGGTGACGACGGATCGGCTCGAAACGCACGTGTGGACGAGCGGGCCGGAGGACGGGATCCCGCTGTTGCTCCTGCACGGCAACCTGGTCAGCGGTGGCTGGTGGCGCTACGTCGCCGAGCTGCTTCCCGACGACATCCGGGTCATCGCGCCGGACCTGCGCGGCTTCGGGCGTACCGAGGCCAGGCCGATCGACGCCACCCGCGGCGTCGGTGACATGGTCGACGACGTCCGGTCACTGTTGGTCACGCTCGGCCTGGCCGGCAACGGTACGGTCAACGCGGCCGGCTGGTCGATGGGCGGCAGCGTGCTGTGGCAGTACGCCCTGAGCTACCCGGACGACCTAGCGTCCCTGACGATGATCGCCCCGGTGTCGCCGTACGGATTCGGCGGGCTCAAGGGTCTCGACGGCAAACCCTGCTTCGACGACTATGCCGCGAGCGGCGGTGGCATCGCCGCACCCGACTTCTGCCGCCGCCTCGCCGAAGGCGACCGCTCCGAGGACGACCCGACGACCAGCCCGCGCGTCATCCTCCGTGACTTCTTCGGCCCACGCGGCAACGTCACCAACGTCGACGAGGAGTTCCTGCTGGACGAGGTGCTGCGTACCCGCGTGGGCGACGAGTTCTACCCTGGCGACGCCACCACGTCCCCGAACTGGCCCGGCGTGGCACCCGGCACGCGCGGCGTGTTGAACGCCCTTTCGCCGAAGTACTTCAACGCCGCGGCCGTTGTCGGCCTGGCGCGCAAGCCGCCGATCATGTGGCTCCGGGGAGCGCAGGATCAGGTCATCAGCGACACGTCCGCCTTCGACCTGGGTTATCTCGGCCAGCTCGGCGCGGTCCCCGGCTGGCCCGGAGACGACGTGCTGCCCCCGCAGCCGATGGTCGGGCAGACCCGCGCCATCCTCGACGAGTACCGCGCCAGGGGCGGGATAGCCGAGGAGGTCACGCTCGAGGACGCCGCGCACGGCATGCCCGTCGAGGTGCCGGATCGGGTCGCGGCCGCCATCGCGAGTCGATTGGTGCGTTGACCGCACAGCCGGCGCTTCGCCGGCTGCACTGGGGCTCTGCGGGCGCTTAGCCGGAATCGCCGGCGCTCTGCGGGCTCGGCCGGGCTCGCCGGCGCTCTGCGGGCTTCGCCGGCGCTCTGCGGGCGCGCTCTGCCGGCGCCTTGCTGGCGTCAGGTGGCGTGCCGGTAGCGGATGACCGCCGTCGGCGCGGCGGCCGCCAGCAGGCCGCTGATCCAGAAGACGGCCTGCCAGACCGGCGTGGCGGTGGGACGCCCAGGCACAATGCCCGCAGCGCGTCGACGGTGACCGTGATCGGGTTGACCTTCGCGAAGGCCTGCAGCCAGCCGGGAAACGTCGCCACAGGGACGAACATGGAGCTGGTGAAGATCACTGGGATGACGGCCAGGAGCCCGCCGATGCCTGCCGACTCCGCGTCGCGGACCACCAGTCCGAGCAGCGCGAAGATCCAGGAGAAGGCCACCCCGACGGCGCGCGAGGCCGACAGCGGCCAGCGCCGCGCCCGGGCCGGGGTGGAAGCGGAAGCCGATCGCGTACCCCAGGCCGGTCATCAGCACCAGTACGAACAGGTTGCGGAGCGCGTCGGCGGTGACGGGGCCGGCCAGGACGGCGCTGCGGGCCATCGGCAGGGCCCGGAACTGGTCGATCATGCCGGTCGCCAAATCCTCGGCGAGCGCGACGCCCGTCTGCGACGCGCCGAACGCGATGGCCAGAACCCAGATGCCGGGCGGCGCGTAGTCGATGTACCGATCGACGCCAGGGGGAATGGATCGCTCCTCCCCACGCGTACGTGAACAGCAACACGAACATGACGGGCTGTGCGGTGGCGTACGCGATCAGCGTCGGCACCCGAGTGAGGCGGCGCAGGTTGCGGCCGGTGACCGTGCCGACGTCCGTGGGTAGTATAGCTACCTATTGGAGCGATGCCCTGCGAGGTGTGAAAGCCGAGGCGCGACGTGTTACTCCTCGCCGCCCTGGAGGACGGACCCCGTCATGGGTACGCCGTCAACGAAGCGCTCCGCGAGGGCAGCGGTGGCCGGTTCGACCTGCCGACCGGGACCGTCTAGCCGAACCACCCCGGCGCGCCGCGACCCCTCCGACCACTTCGGCCTGTTGATCATGGGGTTAGAGCGGACAATCAGGGCATTACGGCGCGCTAACCTCATGATCACCGGGGGCATGGACGAGCAGTTGCTGCCACTGCTGGACCTACCCGGCGCTGCACCGGCTTGAGCAGGCCGGCCTGATCGCCGGAACCTGGTCCATGGTCGACGGCAGGCGCCGGCGCAGCTATCGGCTCACCTCCGCCGGAACCCAGCGACGACCGGTCAGATCATCGGCGCGTTCGTGTCGCAGCCAGCGGGACAGCGCACGGCGCGGTTATTGCTGGCCACCGGGCCCCTGGTCGGTGCCACCTGGGGCGGCACGCTCGCGTGGCGCACGTCTGGGCGTGGCCCCACCCGCTCCGGCGGCAGCCATGTTCGCGGCGGCGCTGCTGGCCGTCGTGGCGACCTTGGTCCTGTCGGCGACCAGCCGGCACAGTTGCCGCCGGGCCCGCCTGGGAGTCGTCGACGCGTTCGACCTGGTCGCGCTCGACGTGACCATGGTCGTCGCCATCCCGTCGATCGCTCCGGCGCTGATTTGGCCGCTGACCATCGCCGTTCCGGTTAGGCTGATCCGCGCGGGAATGACGCTGCGGTCCCTGCCTACCGCCGGCGGTTGACCCGGCCGCGCCGTCCGCGTCGGTTTCGACCCGTCTTGTCACTGCGCTGGCCGTCGGGGCCGGGCCGGCCAACGCTTTGCAACGCTCTCTATCCTCGGCCCATGCAGCCCGCTCCTCCGAGTACACGCCGTCTTGGCAGCCCGTGGTGGTGCCTCGTACCGTTCCTTACCTTCGGAATGCTCACGTTCGCGCCCGTGCTGGTTGCCGGTGTGCGGTTGAGGGATCGGCGCACTCAGCTGTTCGCGGCGCTCTATTTCCTACTCATGGTCGTGTTCTGTGTGGGTATTCAGTTCACACGTCCAGGCAGGGTGGGGCCTGTCGATGCCGTTATCATGCCGCTCTGGCTAGCAGCGTGGCTGGGCGGAACCGTTCATGTGCTCCTGCTTCAAAATAGACCATTGCCGGCGCCGATCATGAGACCGACAATGCTTCCGTACGACCCTGCAGTCGCTGCCGCCCATTGGCGGCGGTCACGGCGTCAGGAGGCCAGAGAGCTGCTCCAATCGGATCCCCAACTGGCTGCGGAACTCAAGATCGGTCGTCCTGATCTGCCCGGCCGTACATTCGACGATGGTGGGCTGATTGACGTCAACCACGTTCCGGCAAACGTACTTACCGCGGAGCTCGACGTGGTGCCGGCGCTGGCGCAAGAAATCATCGATGAAAGGGAGCGACTGGACGGCTTCAGTTCAGCCGACGAACTGTTGGTCTATTGCGAGAGCCTCAAAGCCGAACGCCTGCACGTCATCCGCGATCGCCTCATCTTCGTTCCCATGTGAATTGCTGTAATCGCATGTCAGGCCGTAAGGAGCAGGCGTCCGGCACGGCCTGGCCGATTTCGCCTGATCTCACCTGCCAACTTCGCTCAGTCTGTCTCGGCCACCGATCGTGGAAATCTGGTTGGCGAGAAGGACATCGCTCCAGCGGGAACCATCCAGGGCATGACCTTGACGTCGAACCGACCGGCCTGTACGGCTGGGTCGCCCTGCTTGAGCTGCAAGGCACGTTCTGGGTCGACCTTCAAGATTGACAGTCCGCGAAACTCGCGATCCGATGCACCGAGCAGCGGCCCGGCGGCGACCAGGTACCCGGCCTCGTGCAGGTCGGCCAGGTGCGCCATGTGGGCGTCCTGCAGAGCCGCGGCTGCCTCCTCATCGAGTTGCGGGGCGTCGGGTCGCAGCACCAGCAGGGCGACGGTGAAGGTGTCGAACTGCACGCAGAGACCATACCCACCACACAGGAACTTGTGTCCGCTTCGGGTGGACGATGAGCGGACCCACCCATACGCGGATCGTCTTCGTGAGCAGCATGTCGGGCTTGTGGATCGACGAGGTTGATCACGCCCTGCGGCTCGGGTGTTCGCGGGCATGGCAGCCGCGCGTCACACGTTTCAGGTGCTGACGAAGCGGCCCGGACGGATGGCGTCGATGCTTTCCCCGGCGGGGTTCCGCGGGTGCGTCGAGGACGAGGCCGCACGCCTTGCCGCCGAGGGGATCGCGGCGCCGACCGATTTGGTGCGGTGGCCGCTGCCGAACGTGTGGATCGGGACCGGTGTAGAGACCCAGCGGTGGGCTCAGATCCGGTTGCCGAAGCTGGCCGAGACGCCCGCGTCAGTGCGGTTCGCCAGATGCGAACCGCTGCTCGGTCCGCTGGATCTGCGTGCCTGGCTCGACCATGCCGGCGGCCTGGACTGGGTGATCGCCGGGGGTGAAAGCGGCCCACCGCACCGCCCGATGGATCTGGACTCGGTGCGCTCGCTGCGGGATCAGTGTCAGCACGCTGGGGTCGCGTTCTTCGTCAAGCTTCTCTGCACCAGCGGCACCGGCGCCGGTTGTCTAGTCCGGGGCGTTGCCGGGCTTGTGCGTCACACCGGCGGCCCGCCAGTCGAATCCGCTAGGCCAGGTGGTGCCGTCGTCGCATGTGGCGTTGTGAAGGTCGGCGCCAGACAGGTCCGCTCCGGAAAGGTCGGCTCCGCAGAGGATCGCGTCCCGAAGGTCGGCTCCCCGCAGTATGGCGTGCGTCAGCGAGGCCTTGCGGAAGTTTGTGCGTCGCAGGTGGGAGTCGGTGAGATCTATCGTCTGATCAAGGGCCCCCGCCTGCGCCAGCATGGCTCTCGCAATGATCGCACGGCGCAGGTTGGCGCCGCCCAGGTAAGCGCTGCGCAGGTCGACGTTTTGCAGTTCGATGATCTCCTCTGGGATCTCGAATCGTCTGCCGAGAACCGTGATAGCCGCCTGCACATCCGGGGCTCGGATCTTCAGCAGGAGCGGCTCCGAGCGTTCGTTGTGTGCTGTGTCGGGCTCGATCGCTGTGAGGGTGACAGGGTCGTGGTGCGACCACGTGGATTCTGTTCGCACGTAGGCGGCGAGCAGGTCGTGGATCGCAGCGCGCAGGTCAGGGGAGATCTTGGCGATCTGCTCCAGGGCGTAGATCGCTCCGACCCGGACGCCGGGCTTGTCATGGCCCAGATGCTCAATGGCGCGGCTGAACTGCTCGGTGATCTGTCCCTCGCGGCTGAGCTGGAGTTGCGCGGTGCTGGTGTCCAGGCTCTGACGCAACTGGTCTCGGCTCAGCTGAATCTGCCGCCACGTGAAGTAGGCGCCGGCGACCAACAGGACTGCGCCCACGCCCTGCAGCAGGGTCGTGCGTACCGAGTTCTGCAGTTCCAGTCGCTGTGCAGCGTCTGGTACCTGACTGGTGGGAACGATCAACGCCGGAACCACGCTGACCGCAACCAGGATCAGAGTCGCGGCGGACAGGACGAACGCGAGGATGAGCAGCGGAGACGTTCGGCTGCGGTAGGGGGAGCTCTCGCTCGTCGGCGCTGGGTTGGGCCGGCCGACATCCGTCATGGCGACCATGGTGACGCAATCCCCACCGAACGTCAGCCGCTTCGCGGACTCTTCCGGAACGACTGGGATCGCTGAGAAACACGCAGAACGGCTCCTTCCACGCCTTGCCAGTGTGCGCGCCAAGCCGACCCGTCACCATCGACCCGACCCCCCCGCGGGGCGGGGGTCTGCTCGGCTTGCCCGGGTCGATGGTGACGGGAGCGCCGAGCGCGCAACCACGCACGGACCGCAAGCCGCCGACGGTCCCCGGCCATCCCAGAGTCCGGAGCGCACGGGTTCGCCCGCGCTGCGATGATCTACCAGCACGCCACCAAGCAGCGCGACAAGACGATCGCCGACGCATTGAGCGCCACCCTAGCGGCCGAACGCGATCGGGCACGTAACGGACACGAGCCGTCTCAGGAGATCAACCAGAGGAAACGGCCCAGGTCGGCAAATAGCCATTGAACTGGGCCTTCTCGCGTGGAGCGGGCGACGAGAATCGAACTCGCGTAATCAGTTTGGAAGAACAGCCTGGGTCAGCCGGCTTGATCGGGGTCAGTCCCGGAAACCGGCTCTGACGTGCGCCTACGTTCACTGTCATACGGCCGGATCCGGGTCTGAACGGGTAGGTGCGGCGCCGTTCCCCAACAAGATCCCCAACAATTTCGCAAGGGAACGGCGGGGGTTCGGGGCTTCCGAAGAGGAGGTCAATCATGCAACCCAACCAAGATCTTCCGCTGCGCCCGATGCGGGCAGCTCACCAGGACCGGTGTCCGGCGGCCCACGTCCTGGATCCGCGGCCGTGTGAGGGTGCGCCGGACGCGGTGCAGATCGTGGACCGCGCCGGCGCCGCCGCGCCCGCGTGTCTGCTGCACGGGGCGGTGCTGCTGGCCTCGCTCGACCGGGCTCGCGTGTACCCGCTCAGCGGGCGAGAGAGCTGTGCGATCACCGTCTACACCCGGGCGCGGACGCTGCCGCCGCTCGATTTCCTGACCGGTCCGCGCGTGGAGCGCGTGACGACGGCCGGGGGAGGCGGCGGTCTTCCCGGCTGGGTTGGATACGGATGACCGCGACGACCGCGAGTGCGGTGCCTGATGGGCGGGCTGGTCGGCCGGGTGCCGTCCGGCGTCTGGGCAGTGGCCGCTGGGGCCAGCGTTGTGGTGGCCATCGCGACCTGGTCTGTTGCCCGGCGCCGGCTGCACCGTGCGGGGAAGCGCGTCGCCAGCCCGCAATTGGTACCAAGCGGCGGGAGGGTACGAGACTCC
Organism: Actinoplanes sp.; assembly: GCA_036001925.1. Taxonomy (GTDB): domain Bacteria; phylum Actinomycetota; class Actinomycetes; order Mycobacteriales; family Micromonosporaceae; genus Actinoplanes. The sequence goes on along the minus strand of DASYTU010000241.1, from coordinate 3,375 downwards.
GCCTTGACCGGTGGCGGCGATGATCCCCGCAGCGCTGTTCTGGAGCATGGTGCTCGCCGGCTCGCTGCACGACCTGGTCGCTTTCGGCCGAACCGTTCTGGGTTGGCAGGGAGGCTGGGAGTACCTGGTCCCCGGCACCCTTGACGGGGTCGGTGTGACGTTCGCGTTCCTGGCCTTCCGGGCGATACGTAAGCAGAAGGCCCCGGACCGCAGCCAGCGCATCGTGTGGGCGCCGCGCTCGCCTCGGCGACAGTGAACTTCGCCTACGAGTACAGCCGCAGCGGACACAACGTCGTGGCCGGCGGCTACCTGGGACTGCTGAGCCTGTTCGGCATGGTGATGTTCCGCGAGTTCCTCGACCAGTTCGAGGAAGGCGCCGCGTACGTCAAGCGGGAGAACCCGAAGTTCGGGATGCGATGGATCACATGGCCGACCAACACGTTCTGCGCGGCGGTGGCTTGGCGCAACCACCCACCGGCCGAGGGCACCCAGGCAACCGTGCTGGCCGCCATAGCCAACCTCGACCGAGTCCGAGCATTAAAGGCCGCCGCACGAGAAGCCGACGTCGAAGCGCGCCACGAGCAGAATTTCCCGGATCCGCAGGCAGGCAGAGCTAACGGCCGCGTCGAATAGCGCACCAGCGTGCGGCGACACCGACGAGGTAACGATCGCTGAGCATCCTGCCGCGGGGAACAACACCGCTGTCCGTGCAGGGCGGACGGACCGCAGACGTACGGGTACCAGTTGGTGCCGCGACCGTCGCTCAATGGGCAGACACCTGGGTCAGGGTGTGTGCCGACGGCAAGTCGGCGCTCGGACCGCTCAACGAGGAGCACGCTCGCGCCAGATACGGACTGAGCGCCAAGCAGATGCGTAACATTCGCCACGCGGCGACCTCGGGCGCGCTGCGCCGCCGAGCCGAGGAGCTGGGCGTACCGCTCCCATCTGGCTACATCGACAGCCCGGCGGTCGGCCGGGTTAACCGGCACGACGTCGGTGCGGTGCCGGTGTAGGTCCCGGCAGCGGTCTGACCTTGGACCGGGTGACCACCACCAGTGGTGGTGGTCGCCCTGTCCGTACGGGCTCCGGCCGTGAAGGAAGGGCTCAGCCCTGCGGTGGCAGCCAAGCGCCGTCGCTGGCCCGCCATACGCGGTCGGTGATGGTGCCGCTGATGGCTGGGTCGGTGAACGCGATCACCGTGTCGAGCACGTCGGCGAACCGTTCCGGCAGCCGGTCGTTCAGGCGGTGCTTGCGGCGCCAAGCGGCCCAGCGTTGCTGTGCCAGGGCCGGGTACCCGTCGAGCACCTGGGCGAGCGGCAGAAGTTGCACTTGGCGGTGCCGCGCCACTTGCCGCATCGCCGTGGCCAGCTCGTCGCCGCTGATGTCATGGCGCAGGGCCAGGGTGTAGACATCGGCGAAGTCGCGCCAGCGGGTGTTGGCCACACCGCGTTGTGCGGCGGTGACCAGCTTCTCGGCGTGCACCATTGGCAGTGGGTACCCGGCGAGCACGATCTGCCCGTCGAGTAGCCGGGGCAGAACGATGCGCTCCGGCGCCGGCCAGATTGGATCGCCGACGTTGACGTCAACGTGGAACGTGAGCCGTGCCGCGGACAACTCGCCGGTGAGCGTAACCCGTGCGCCACTGTAGAGGTCCTCATCGCGGATGGCCTCCGCCGTAGCGTGATCGGCGTCGAACAGCAGGCCGTCGTCGAGGTCGATCCGGGCGATAGCCCGCACGATCTCCAGAACCTGGTCGGTGTCGTTGGAGATGTATCGGCCCTGCAGGTCAACATCCCGGGTGGGGCGCCGGGTGTCGTAGGCGGCCAGTAGCACGCCGCCCTTGAGGACCAGCTTGTCGGCGTACGGGGAGACGACCAGGCGGGCGAGGAAGCCTTCCAGCGCGTAGATCTGGTGTAGCTCGTCGGTGGGTCGGCCCTGGCTGCGGGCGAGGTTTTGTAGGTCCAGGTAAGCGCGGCCGGCGACCGTGGCGCGGGTGGGATGTGCGGTCACAGCAGGATCTCCAGCGCTTCCCGTAGTGCCTTTTCTGCTTGCGGAAAGTGACGTGCCGTGGCGAGCAGTTCGGATGGCGACGACCCGGGCCGGCCCAGCCAACGCTTGAGCGCGATGTAGCCCAGTTCCGGTCCTTCATGATGGCGCAGCCGGATCGCGTCGATGATGCTGCGCTGCGGCCCGTAGAGGCCGATCGAGGTGTGCTCGTCGAGGATTAGATCGGTACGTCCGATGTCGAAGCTGTCCGGGTCGAACAGGTGCCAGGTGACGGGCGCGGTGGTGACCGGCCGGTGCCGGCCGCGGGGGAGCGCGACGTCGATGCTGGCCGGGATTTCGTCGGTGAGGCCGTGGCGGGCCAGCGCCGTGGTCAGGCACAGGGTTGCTCGTGGAGCCCGCCGCGCGATCTCCAGCAGGTCGATGTCGGCGGCGCGGTCGATGTCGGTGCGTCGGTACAGGCCATGGCCGATGGGCTGGATCGTCCCGGTGTCGCGCAGGCGGTAGAGAGTCCTGTCCGAGATGCCTGCCTGGCGTGCCTGGGCATGGGTGAACGTCGACGCCAGCCCTCGAAGTGAGTCGCTGGTCGCCGCGTCCGTCGCCCGTCCCATGCAGAGAATTCTACACAGCCATGCCAGGGCTGCGGAGGATTCTCTACGGTCGTGACTAGATGTGCCGCTGGGCGTATGGCGGGGTGCCGATCACACCGTGGCGTCGGGCGGGAGGATTGTGGCCCAGGGTCCGTAGAGCCTTGCGGAACCCAGGTTCGTGCTCGATCGTGACGGCGAGGTGCCGGTCGCCGACCTGCCGGCACAGGGTGCGCAGCCGGCGGTCGCGGGCGATGAGCGCGGCGAGCGCGGGGTCGGCGCATTCGACCAGGCGGACCACGCCGAGGTCGCGCAGTCGCGTGGCGCGGGCGGCGACGTCGGCCAGCAGGGTGGTCACCGGGTTGGGTAGCTCGTGGGTGGCGCGGGCGGCCAGGAACTGGCGGAGTTGGTCGAGGCTGCGGCCGGCGTCGAGGGCGGCGAGCGGGGTCGCCTCGCGCAGCGTCCATACCCGGTCGGCGGTGTGGTCGGCGTAGGCGTCGAGGGTGAGCCGGTCGGCCGGGGTCAGGTCTCCGGTGGCGACGATGTCGAGGTTGGGCAGTACCTTGAGGGTCTGCCGCGTCGGGTGCTGCTCGGCGGGCGGCTGGTAGCGGCCGGTCAGGCCGAGGACGTATGCGCCTAGGGCGTTGAGGCGGATGGCGCGCAGGCCGTCGTAGCGGCTGAGGTAGTCCAGGTCTTCGGTACCCCAGTTGCCACGGAAGTCGTCGCGGGCGCCGGCTGGGTCGGTGTAGTCGAGGTCGAGCAGGCCCAGGGTGCCGGCGTACTC
>DASYTU010000240.1:0-36917 GCA_036001925.1 Actinoplanes sp. | reverse complement strand
GCTCCAGGGCCAGCCGGAAGAGGACTGCCGCGTCGAGCGCGTGCACGGCCGGCCAGCGCTGTGCGCCGTCGCCCGGGTAGCCGGACACTCCGGTCCGGCGTGCGATGTCGGTCAGCAGACCGGCGAACCCGCCCGTGCCCTGGTTGTGGACCGTGCGCGGCATGCGTACGGCCGTGCTGCGGACGCCGCGCGAGGCCAGGCCCAGGACCGCCGTGACCGCGCGACCGCGACCACCGACCGGCCCGTCGGTGGGCAGCGGGTCGGCCTCGGTGGAGACGCGGCCCGGCGCACGGGGCGTACCCGAGACGGTGACGAAGGGGCGGTCGCTGCCGACGAGTTCCTCGCCGAGGGTCGCGAGGGCGGCACTTTCCTCGGCGACCGACTTCGCGAGGGCGTCGGGGCTGCTGAAGTCGTTGCCGAATGCCAGGTGGATCACCCCGTCGGCCTGAGCAACGCCGGTGCGAAGGATGTTCAGGTCGGCGAGAGCTCCCCGGAGCGGCTCGGCGCCGGCCGCCTCGGCGGCCAGCGCGGACGCGTCGGAGCGGGCGAGGGCGAGGACGGTGTGGTCGTTGCCGAGCAGTTCGGCGACGACGGCGGACCCGATCAGACCGGTGCCACCGGTGACAAAGACGCGCATGGAACTCTCCTGCAAGTGATGGGACTCTTATCCCGTCACATTACCAGAGTGACGGGACAAGAGTCCCATCACTATGATGGGCCCATGGGTCGGTGGGAACCAGGGGCGCGCGAACGACTCGTCGTGGCTGCCGTCGACCTGTTCACCGAGCAGGGGTACGACGCCACGACGGTCGCGCAGATCGCCGAGCGCGCCGGGGTCACGAGAAGCACCTTCTTCCGGCACTTCCCCGATAAGCGCGAGCTCCTGGTGGCCGGACAGGAGACGCTGAGCCAGCTGCTGGCCGAGGGGATCGCCGAGGCGCCCGTGAGCGCCAGCCCGCTCGAGGCGGTCGCTGCCGGTCTCGAGCGTGCATCGAGCGCGATGGGCCCGATGAACCGCGAGCTCGGCCCCCGCCTGAAGGCGGCCGTCGCCGCCAGCGCCGAACTCCAGGAGCGTGACGCCCTCAAGAGCGTCAGCCTCGCGGCCGCCATGACAACCGCCCTCGTCGCCCGCGGTGTGCCCGACCCGACCGCGGCTCTCGCGGGCGAGCTGGGTGTCCTCGCGTTCAAGCGGGGCTACGCCGAGTGGTCCGAGGGTGACCGTGACGCCGAGGACGAGCTCGCGCAGTACACCTTGGCGGCCCTGGACGAACTGCGGGCAGCGAGCACGTCGCTGGGCTGACCAGGCAACCTCACCCGCTCATCGGCTATGGGCGTGCGCTGACCGTGCGATGGACCCGATCTTCTTTTGGCGGGCCGGTGTGTGGCGGATGTTTCGCCAGGCGACGTCATGTTGTCCGTCTGCGCACCGGTGAAATCGTCAGGGCTGGCCCCTGAGCTGCGGGAATCCGGTTCGGGTTCTGCCACATCCGGTCCACCGACTGCTCGTGAGCTGCGTAGACCTGCAGGCGGATGTGGCGGTGCGCGAACCGCTAAGGTCAGGTAGGCAAGAGTGCCTGGATGAGGGTTTCGGCGAGCCAGGTCTGGTACTGCTTCGACGACCAGCCGCGTTGTGTGACGAGCTGCTCGTATGTGGCGTGTGAGGCGAGTGTCCAAAGGATGTCGCGGGCGTGTTCGACGGATAGATCTGGACGCAGCGCTCCGTGGTCGGCAAGCAGCTGCGCGAAGCGTTCCATGCCGTCCAGCCGGAAGTCCTCCAGCTCACGAAGCACGTCGGCCAGTTCGGGATCGGCGGCGGCAGCGCCGGCGAGTACCGCCATGAGCGGGCCCGTTCGGGCGTGGATGCCAGGTTGGGTGGCGGCGTAGCCCGCGAGTTGGCGACGCGGGTCAGGCTCGTCGATCAGGGCGCGGATCGTCGGGCGTTGCTGGACGGGGACTTGCGCCCGGGCGGCGCCGCCGGCCAGCGCCGCCTCGATGACGGCCTTGAACAGTGCGGCCTTGCCGCCGAAACCCCGGTAGATCGTTTCGACCACCACGCCGGCGGCTTGGGCCACGGCGGCCAGGGTCGTGCCGGCGTACCCGCGTTCCTGGAACGCGTCGCGGGCGGCGGCGAGGATGTCTTGGCGGGTCTGCGCGGCCTGTGCCTGTCGGCGGCGGGAGTCGTAGCGGCGTCGGGGCTTGACATCCTCAGACATTCAGTGGAATCCTCATGACATCAAATCATGGCTGTTCCAGCCATGTTAGCGGTGGAGGCGGTCATGCCGGAAACCATCGACGACATCAAGGCCACAGCGCGGCGTATCTGGGAAGAGATCATTCCTGGCTGCGATATCTTGGCGCTGCCCGATGTCATGGACCCCGACTGCGTCGACTACTCGGCGCGTGCCGATGAACCCTTGGGCATCGACGGGGTCGTCGCGACGATGCGCTGGCTGCACAGCGTGTTCTCCGACCTCAAATTCGACGTCCACCACGTCATCGGCGAGGCCGACACGGTCGCGGTGCACTGCACCATGACCGGCCGCCACACCGGCGACCTCATGGGCATCCCACCCACCAACCGGCCGGTGGCCATCCCCATGGTCCACATCGTGCGCTTTCAGAACGGCAAAGCGGTCGAGCACTGGGCCGTCCACGATGACATGGCGGCGATGCGTGAACTCGGGGTCGTACCGGCCGGACCGCAACACAGTCACGCGTCGGTGGCCGCCGGCGGATAGTCCTACCGTCACCACCGCATCACCGTCACCGGGTACGCCGACAACCGGTCGTGGCCGATACGGTCCCCCCGTCGGTCAGGACGGTCAACGAGCCGCCACCCGGCCGGTGCCACGCCTCTGGAGGAGGGCTCCATGTCTCCCGACGAGCACAAGGCAATCATCCGTGAGCACGTTGAGGTCCTGTTCAACCAGCATCGCGTGGACCTGACCGATCAGACTGTCGCGGCCGACTATCTCGACCACGCTCCCCTGCCCGGACAGATGCCCGGCCTGGAAGGCGCTCAGCGGAAGTGGGCGGCTTACCTGAACGCCGTTCCCGACATGCACGCCACCATTGAGGACATGGTCGCCGAGGGAGACGAGGTCGCGGTGCGATGGACTGTCCAGGGCATTCACCGAGGGGAACTGCTGGGTATCCCCGCCACCGGCAGGCGGGCCGTGTTCAGGGGCATCAGCATCTATCGTTTGGCCGAGACGAAGATCGTTGAGCAATGGGAGCAGTGGGATCGGCTGGACCTGCTGCAGCAGCTCGGCGTGATACCCAAGCCAGGGCAGGCGACGGCGTCGACCCGCCCGGCGACGCCCGATGCAGTGGGTGCATCCGGCGCGTGATCCGACACGAGCGGACCGGCCAGCTCCATGGTGGCCGGGAGCTGGCACAACCATCGGTTCGTGTCCGACAGCTGGTACAGAGACGAGTGCACATTGCAGCACCGCTGCAATGTGCACTCGGCAGGCTCAGACACCGCGTCGGCGAACCGCCGAAACGGTCACATCTGGTCCCTCAGCTGCGGGAATGTGGTTCGAGTTCTGCCACGTCCGGCCCACCAACAGCTCGTGAGCTGGGCAAACCGGAAAGCAGATGTAGCGGTACCCGAACCGCTTCGGTCGCGCCCGCCGCGGGCTTGGGCGGGGACGGGTAACTCGAGTCAGCGGCAAGGCCACGATGGCGCCCGGCGCGATTTGGGGCTCCGGTGCCCGACGCTCCGTGTTCCCTGCCGTCGTCGATGCACGAGCCGTGCGGCATCCGGCTGTGCGTGTTCCCACCCGGGCGCCGTTTCGCCGATCCGCGCGAATCTGGCCGGCTTCGTAGAAGGCAGCATGCCCGCGACACGTGGCCGGGTGGAGTCGTCGCCGCGCTTGTCCGCGGCAGAAGCGGATGGCCGACTCGCGCAGCCAAGGCGTACCGACCCGCGGTCGGGTTCGACCGTGATCTGTAGTCCGTCGTCCACGTGCCTCAGCACCAGCCAGAGCATGCCCTCCGTCACGGGCCTGCCGGGCGCAATCGGGTTGTTCGATGAGGGGTGCACGGGTGACCATGGTCGGCATGGTGGGGGACCGGGTGTGAGATCGCCGCTTCAGGGCGGCCTACCGCCGACGGATGCGGTGGTTGGCGCCGTTGTGGAGATTGCCTGTGACGAGTCCGGATTCTCGGGTACCAATCTGCTCCATTCGACCACCCCGGTGATCACGCATGCGAGTGTCGACCTGAGCGCGGGCGAGGCCGTCAGGCTGATCACAGCGCTGGGGTCCGGGTTCCGGTTCTCGCCGTACGAGCTCAAGTCCGGGCAGTTCCTCCGCCGCCCGGGCGCGGGTGAAGCGGTGGAGTGGTTCCTGGCGGCGCTGACGGGTCGCGCGCACGTCCACCTGGTCGACAAGGAGTTCTTTCTCGTCACCCGGATTGTCGACCTGCTGCTGACCGAGCCGTCGTACGCGGCCGGTACCCGCCTGACTCAGGACCACCGTCCGGCCGCTCTCGCCCTGTACCGGGCCAGGCGCTCGGCTGGAAGCGACTGGGGTGCCTTCCTGGCAGCCTTCGTCGACCTGGTCCGGATCAAACGGCGGCATCCGGTTCGCCGGACCGTGGAGCAGTTCTTCCAGGCCCGGGACGCGCTGGTACGACACGGGCTCGGCGCACAGGCCGATGCTGTCCTCGACGGGCTCAGTCCGACCCACGTGTGGGCTGTGTTGACCAGGCTCGACAACGACGACCGGTCGATCCCGCCACCGCTGGAACCGATGCTGCCGGCGCTGGCGGAAACGGTCTTGTCCTGGAGCGGCGGACAGCGGCAGGTGCTGGTGATCCACGACGAGCAGAGCGCCCTCACGGCCAACCGGTTGACCCGCCTCCAGCAGGTGCTGGCCAACGACGGCGGACCATCGGCGGCAGACGCCGACAAGGCTTGGGCATTGCCGGCCGGGGTATCGCCCCTGGCTGGGCTGGTGATGGTCGACTCCCGCGACGATCCGCGGGTCCAGGTCGCCGACCTCCTCGCGGGGGTGGCCCGGCGGTTGCCGGGGATCATCAACGACGCGCTGCTTCAGCCGCTGCTCTCCCCGGCCTCACTGCGCGATCCCGAAGGGTGACGCCCGATCAACACCAGGACCTGGAGCTACCGGGCCGCCACCCCGACAGCCACCCACCGAAAGCTGTCCGGTCATGCGGAGGAGCCCCCGGAACACACGCTATTCGGCACGAGCGTGCGCCGACCGTCGGTGGACCTGATCTTCTTGGAAGGCTGGGGTGTGGCGGTTGTGTAGCCGCGACGTCATGGTGTCCGTCTACGCACTGGTGAAATCGCGACGACGGGGCCCTGGGCTGCGGGAATGCGGTTCGGGTTGTGCCACATCCGGTTCCACAACGTTGACCGTTGTGCGAATGTGGGGTCAGCCGGGTGTTGGCTGACCCTTCGTCGTCGGTGGGGATCCTGTAGATGGGGATGAGCAGGGTTCCCTGAATCTGGATCTCGGCGATGTGAGTCTCGAGGACGGCTTTGCGCTGGCCTGGCGTTCCGTGCTCTAGGACCTGGGCCAAGTCGCGGCGGAGCCGGTCGATGGCCTCGGCACTGGGTGGCTTCGGCCGGGCGTGGATGAGCTCGGTCAGGTCAGTTCGGCGGCGGTGAGCTGGCCGAGTTTGGCGCTGAGATCGCGGATGCGGTGGCCGCAGGTGCGCTCGTCGAGGGTGCCGTGCTCGAACGCGGCATGGTAGCGGTCGATCGCGGTTTCCGTCGTGGTGATCTGGCCGGTGATCGCGTCGAGTTCGGGGGCGTGCTGCTGATAGCCGTCGGTGCGAAGTTCCTGTTCGGCGGTAATGGCGGCGGTGATCAGGTCGGTGCGGGTGTAGAAGTCGAGCAGGGCGTCGGCGGCGCGGTGTCGAGGTAGTCGGCGTCGATGCGGGGGGCGGTGCAGCCGGAGCGGCCGTAGCGGACGCGGGAGAAGCAGGTGTAGTAGCGGTAGCGGCCGAGTTTCCCGGTGGCGGACGCGCCGATGTACTTGCAGCCGCATTCCAGGCAGGTGATCAGGCCGGTGAGGCGGTAGTCGGAGTTGCTGGCGGCCCCCGCCGAGCCGACTTCGCCGCGGGCGGTGAGAATCTGCTGGCACGGCTCGAACAGCTCCGGTTCAACCAACGGAGGGTGGGCGCCGGGGACGGTGACGTCGAGGAAGCCGAGGTAGAGCCGGTTGGTGAGCATCCGGCCGATGGTGTGCCCGGACCACGGTTTGCCCTTGCGGGTGCGTTTGCCCTGCGCGTTGAGCCGGTCGGCGATGGCGCGGGTTCCGGCCCGGGTGTCGGCGTAGGTGGTGAAGATGTCGCGGACGACGTGCCGTTCCTCGGGGTGGGGGACGAGGTGCTGGGTGGTGGGGTCGAGCAGGTAGCCGTAGGGGCGGGGTCCGTGGGTCCATTCGCCGTTGGCGGCTTTGCGTTCCATGCCGTTGATGACCCGGTCGATGATGACTTCGCGTTCGAATTCGGCGAACGCGCCGAGCATTTGGACGAAGAGCCGCCCGGCGGGGCTGGCGGTGTCGAAGGGTTCGGTGGCGGAGCGGAAGTGGACGCCGGCGGTGTCGAGGTCATCCATCAGGGTGGCGAGGTCGCGGATGCGGCGGCTGAATCGGTCGAGGCGGCAGACGAGCAGCAGGTCGTACCGTCCGGCTCGGGCGTGCGTGAGGGCCTGGGTGAGGCCGGGCCGGTCGAGGGTGGCGCCGGAGGCGTCGTCGGTGAAGTGGGCGGTGATCTGCCAGCCGGGCTGGGAGTTGACGTACGCGGTGAGCCGTTCGGTTTGGCTTCGATCGTGTAGGGCTGGTGCTCGTCGTCGGTGGAGCGGCGGGTGTAGATCGCCACTCGGAGCGCCGTGTCGGGGGTGACCGGGTCGCGGCGGCTTGTCCTTCGTTTGCTGGGCATCGGCGCGGATTCCTTTCGCGGCTTCCGCAGCGGCCGGGACCTGGCCTCGGCCGCAGCGGAAGGGGTTGTTACTCGTTCTGGTCGGGTGGGTTGTCGTTCCACCAGGAGGCGATCAGGACGGCCCAGGCGTGGACCGCCTGCTGGTACTGCTGCGGGGTCATCGGGACCGTCTGGGGGGGCGAGTCGATGCCGGGGTCCGGTCGTGCTGCGCGGGCCGGTGGTGGTCCGGGGGCCGGTGCGGGTCGTGCCGGTGGCGGTCGGGCGGGTGCGGCGGCCGTGCCGGTCCCGGCTGGTCCGGCGCTGGGTGTCGTTCTGGGACCCGTGATCGGGGTCAGGTGTGGCAGCCGGTTCGGCTGGGTGGGCTGTAGGCATAGGACTCCCAGGGTCGATGTGCGTGGATACGGGCGCACGTGATTGACGGTCATCTATGTTGGTCTCCTCTCCTGTTCCGGTTTCCGCCGGGCGCGGTTTGTTGATCTTGTAGGTGGTTTGGCGGAGGGTGGGTCGATCCCCGCTCCATCCGCCCGATTTGTCAAGCCACGTCGAGCTGCCTTCGCAGGGCGGGGACCTCGGCTGACCGGAGCTGACAGTGCTGGTCACGGCGGTGTGCGCCAGGTGATCAGGGCGGCGTCGCGGTCGAACGCGGCGAGGTCGACCGGGTCGGGCATGGGGAGCTCGGCGAGACGAAGGAGCGGTCCGGGCTGGCCGTGGACGTGCCAGATGGCATCGGCGGGGCCGAGGCCGTCGAGCCGGTCCCGGGCCGCGGTGGCGACGGGGACGTCTGGCTGGGTTTCGGTGAGGCGGTGGTGGAGGTGGGCCTCGCGGGTAGCGGAGTGCAGCCAGAAGAGCACCGGCCAGGCCGGTCCCCCACGCCAGAGCAGTTTTTGGTAGCCGCGCAGCTTGTCCACGAGCACGGTGAGGGCTTCGGTGCCGGTGTCGTGCTCCAGGTAGAACGCCACCGTCCGGTCGTGTTCGGTCCAGACACCGAGCCCGTCGGCGTAGATGATGGCCACGGTGTAGGTGCCGGGCGGGGTGAAGGACTGCAGGCGGGTGTCGGGCCACCAGTGGTGCAGCCGCGCGAATGTCCGAATTCCTGCGCCGTTGACACGGCGGAGGCGCCCTTGTCCGTGTACTACTGTCGGTGGCGTGGAGGAGCGCGGTCGTAGCCCGGCGTATGAGCCGTTGACCCTGGCGCGGCTGAGCGCGCTGTTGGTCGGTGCCGACGAGTCGCGGCGCTGGCGGCTGGTCGCCGAGTTCCTGGAGGAGTTCCGCTGGGAGCCACCCGACGCGAGATTCGACATGTTGGCGACCGAACCCCCGAGCACGGGCGATGAGCGCTGGGATGTGTTCTTGGCCGCGCTGGCGGAGCATCTGGCGGCGCGCGACGGTCGGAGAGCCCCCTTGTGGGTCGAGTCGAGGTCGCTGCGGCGACTGTGGTTCCCGTTCAACACCCGCGCGGCTCGGGTAGATGCGCTTGTCCATGCGCCGGCGGCGTTTCGGCGGCGAGGCGTGTACGTCGCCCCGCAGGAGTTGGAGGTCGCGTGAGTGTCGGCGATCCGCTACTCGATCGGGCGGCTATCGAGGACGCATTCCGTCGGCTCGGCGACCGCTTGGCCCGCCGCGGCGTTGTTGCCGACCTCTACGTGTTCGGCGGCGCAGCGATGGCCCTGGCATACGACGCCCGGCGGTCGACTCGCGACATCGACGCCGTGTTTCAGCCTCACGGTGTGGTGCTCGACGAAGCCAAGGCGGTCGCTGACGAGCTCGGCCTGCCCCAGTGGTGGCTCAACGAGCAGGCCAGTGCCTATGTCGCACCCGGCGGCGACACGAACGCCCCGCGGGTGTTCGATCATCCAGGGCTACGGGTGTCGGCAGCTTCTCCGGAGCACCTCTTGGCGATGAAAGTGCTCGCCGCTCGGCGGCGGGACGCCGACGACATCCGGTTCCTCGTCAAGCATCTCAACTTGACCACGGTGGAAGAGGTACTGGGGCTGTGCGCCGAGGTCTTCCCCGATGAGGAGGTGCCAGCGCGGGCTCGCTTGGTCCTCGAAGACGCCTTCGGTGACCAATGAGACTTGCGAGTGACGTTCATTGACCACCGTCGCCACTGCTGACATTGAGTCATTTCATGACTCTTGTCTGTGAGGGCGCGCGTCTGGTGGAGTGTCGGCATGGCGCGCAGACGTTCTCTGTGGGGAGAGATCCTTCGAGCGCAGGAGCAGTCTCGCCGAGAGGCGGCTCGTGCTCAGCGGGAATGGGTCGCGGCGCAGCGTCGGGCTGAGCAGGCGATGCTCAAGGCGCAGCGAGACGCACAGCGAAAGGCCGCGGCGAACGCACGTGAACAGGAGCGACTGCTCCATGAAGCTGGCGCTGCCGAGGCCGCTCGGTTGACCTCTGAGGTTGAAGAGCGAGTGCTCGCTCTGCGAGCCCTCTTGACGGCTTCGCTTGCCGATACCCCGCAGCTGTCCTTCGCGGCAATGCGCCGCCGAATTCAACTACAGCCGTTCGACCCCGCGCCACTGGCGGTGGCAACGCCGAAACCGCAGTGGGAAGGTTTCGCGCCACCGGGCCCGCCGACCGGTCTGGCCGCGCGCTTCGGCGGCAAGGCACGGTACGAGCAGCAGCTCGCCTCGGCCCGGCAAGCTTATGAGCGGGCCATGACTGATCATCGGCGCGCCGAGGCAGATCGACAGCAGCGGCTGGCAACGGCATTTGCGGCGTACAACCAGCAGGCGTACACGGCACGCCAGCAGATCGAAGTGCACAACCAAGCAGTCGACGCGTTCGAGGGAGCGTTCCGTGCCGGTGAACCGGAGGCCGTCGAGGACTACTTTTCCCAGTTGCTGGCCCTCCAGGTCTACCCCACCGGGTTCCCTGGCGGGCGCCGCATCGCCTACCGCCCCGAGCCTCGGGAACTGTGGGTGGAAGCCGAACTCCCTGATCGCGCGATAGTGCCGGACGAACGTGGCTTCAAGTATGTGCGGACCCGCAAGCAGATCGACGCTCTGCCGCGAGCCGAGCGCGAAACCAGACAGCTGTACGCCTCGGTCGTAGCACAGGCCGCGCTGAGGAGGCTCCGGGAGTGTTTCGCCGCCGACGCTCGGAAACTGGTGGACGTAGTTGTTTTCAACGGCCATGTGCGGACGCGCGACCCAGCGACGGGCAAGCAGATTCATCCATGCCTGGTCAGTGTGAGCGCCAACCGGGAGGCGTTCGATGAGCTGGAGCTGGCTCACCTGGACCCGGTGGCCTGCCTCAAGCACCTCAACGCCCTGGTTTCTCCGCACCCGTACGACCTGGTCGCCGTGCCCCCAGTAGTGGACTTCGACCTGGCGAAGTTCAAGTTCATCGACGAATTTGATGCGGCTGCCGAGCTGGACGGACGATTCGATCTCCTGGAGATGGATCCGTTCAAGTTCGAACAGTTGGTCCGGCAACTGTTCGAGAAGATCGGGATGAAGTCGTGGGTTACGCAGGCATCCCGCGACGATGGCATCGATGGCGTGGCGGTGCACGAGGATCCGATCCTCGGTGGAGTCTGCGTTATTCAGGCCAAGCGGTACAAACGCGTGGTCGAGGCCGACGCTGTCCGTGCACTGTGGGGCGCGATGGAGGACAAGCGCGCCACCAAGGGCGTCCTGGTGACCACCTCCTGGTTCGGCAGCGCCGGCCGCCAATTCGCCGCCAACCATAAGGAACGCCTGCGTCTGATCGAAGGCGCCGAGCTGAAGCATCTACTCGCCGAGCATCTCGGTCTGGACGTACGGATCGGTCTGGACCGCAAGCCGCCTCGCCGTAAGCCTTGACGGCATCCAATCGCGCATCTGAACGCCGCGACACGCTCCCTGGCGGAGGATCCGACTGTCCAGCGTGCGGGAGAACGGCCAAGGACCAGGCGGTGGTACTGGCTCATCGGGCTTCGCTGCGCCGTCGGGACCTGGCCATTGGCACGGGCAGAGGGTTACGGACGACCGTCAGAATGGTTTTCGCATTCTGGTGCGTCGGGCCCACGCGAGACGCGTACCCAGACGGTCGCGTGCTTGAGCTCCGCCCACGCGCAGGGTTAGCTGCGCTTCGAGGTGGGCCGACGCCGGCGTGACCAGGTCGCCCGCCCGTGTCGCGCGGCGGCCTGAGTCGCGGCGCCCGATCAGGGGTGATAGCGGCGAAAGCCGGTTTCAGGGCATCAGTCCGCGATGAGTCCGCACCAGCCTGACTTGCCGTAGCATCCTGCCGATCGGCGACCGCCTCCAGGTCGTCGGCGAACAGCCTGGCGTACACGTCCGGCGTCGTAGCCGCCGAGGCATGGCCCGGCATCAGTTGGACCGCCTTCACATTGCCGCCAGCCGCCACGGAGAGGCTTGCTGCGGTGTGGCTCGTCCGGTGTGAGGGGTCTTCCTGTCAATCGGGTGGCTCAATCAAGCCATGTTCACCACGAGGTGCGCCGCGGCGCTGCCGGAGCCCGCAGCCACCCGTACCTCCTGGCCCCGGCTGGTCGGCACGAGGGTGTAGGCGACGGGCGCGCCATTGAGCGTGACGCCGGTGACCGTTTTGCCGGTCGGCAGTACGGTACCGATTGTCAGCGCCACGGTCAGGTGCCGCGTCACCGTCGTCGTCATAGCGGTCGGCGTACGGGTGGCTGCCACATCGATCGACCCGTCGCCCACCCGGATGTTGGTGGCCGCGATGGTCGACTGCCCATCCGGCACCTGCGGCACCACAAGCACGCTGCCCCGCCCCAGGTTGGGGGCCACGCCCAGCTGGAAATGCACCACTGGCCAGAGAATGCCGTAGGTACCCCACGCCTGCAGGCCCATCGACCGCTCTGTGAACAGCTTGTCGATGTTGGCGCCGAAGTCCGGCGACGGCGAGATCTCCGGCATGTCGCCGGGCACCTCCCATACCGCCGGGTCCAGCTGTACGCGCGCGTTCGCAGTGGTGTACCGCTGCAGTTGGGTCGGCGCCGTGCGGCCCAGCGCCGCCTCGGCGACTGCCATGATCGACGTGTTCAGCGTGAAGACAGACCGCTCGCTGCCGACCGTGGAGACGGCCGAGTCACAGGTCGGTCCGGGGTTGCCGGTCGGAGCGGTCGTCGCACCGGTGCCGGTGTGGTACAGGCCGAACTCCCCTGAGTAGCAGGGCTCCTCTCGCTTGGCCACCGCCAAGGCGCCGTGCTCGACAGATGCAAGCGGACCCGCGGACTGTCCCGGTCGGACCAGCTCGGCCTCGATCGGGGTCAGCCCGATCCAGTGCCGCTGGAACACCTTGACGTCGCCCGGATCGTCCAGGGAGTCGGCGTACTGGTTGGCGGTGGGGCCGAACCACCACGTTGCCTCGAACCGGCTCTCCAGATTGTCCGCGCGGGCGGTTGCCCAGGTCTGGATCGCCGCGTCGCCCTTGCTCGCGGCCATGTCGGCCAGGTCGCGCAACCCGCGAATGGTGTAGACGGTGTTGTCGAGCTTTTCCTCGCCCATTCCGGCGCGTTCGACGTTGCCCAGACCCTCCGGCCAGCCGTCACCGTCCGCGTCGAGAGTTGCATAGATGTACTGCAGGTTCTTGACGGCGAAGGGGTACATCTCGTCGCGGAACGCGGCGTCGCCGGTCCACCGCCAGATCAGCGCGACTGCGCTGGGGAACTTCGCCGTCTCGTCGGTGTTGCCCGCGTCGGCGTTGGCGCCGAAATACACCGAGCCCTCGGGCACGACCTCGTGCACCACTTTGCCGCTGTTTCCGTTGGCGACCAGGCTGACGTCCCGCAGGGCCCGCATGTGATCCTTGATGGCCGCGAACTGGCCGGCCGCCACGGCGGCGAAGGCGCTGTACTCACCATCGGTCGCGAACAGCCACGGATAGTCGGGCCAGCCGGCGCCGACCCACCGGGCCTTGGCGACCGTGCCGGCCGGCGGTGGGTACTCCCGGCCCTCGCGGACCAGGCGGACCTGAAGATCGTGAGCCTCCTGGACCGAGTCGCCGAGGTTCTGCTTGCTCCACGCCACGCTCTGCTGCAGCAGCGGATCACCGGGCAGGCTCACCTGGGTGTTGTTGTCGAGATCGAGACGGCGGGCCACCTTGTCGGCCAGTAGCGCCGCCGGGTTGGCGAGCGCCGCCGCCTGCGCCGTCTTAGCCTCAGCGAGCCCCTGGTCGGAGCCGGCGACCGCGAACCACACGGTAGTTCCACCAGCCGGCACCCGGACCACGTAATGCAACCGGCCGCCGGTGCCCTTGCCGATTTCGGTGTCGTCGCAACGGCCCGGGTCCGGCCCGTTCGCCGGACAGATCACCGCCGGATCCTGGGGCCCGCGGAATCCGGGGCCTAGCTCGTGGTTGACCGGCCGCAGCGTCGACCCGACCAGCGCTGCCCAGTCGTGCGGCGCGGCATTGGCCACCGGCGGGGTGCCAGCCTCGCGGAAGACCAGGTTGCTGCCGTCGTACGAGCCGGTGTCGGGCAGGTTGTAGACCGATGCGCTCGGCGTCGTCCAGCCCCACGGGTACGACTGCATCAACTCGGAGTGCGCGTCCACCGTCAGGCTGACGCTGCGCGCGCTGCGGGAGGTCATCGTCAGGCCGATCAGGCCGGCCCGGACGCCGTCCGGGGCGAAGTCGGTACGGCTGACCGTGACCCCGCCGACCGAGCCGAAGTCCATCCGTGCGTAGCCGTAGCCATTGCTGTACCGCGTAGCCGTCAACCAGTGGTCGTTGACGTTGAACCACACGCCGTCCAGGACCTTGATCGGCTGTGTCCAGAAGCCGCCCATCTCGCCGTGGATATGCCAGCCGGAGGCCGGATAGCTGCCGTCCTCGGCACCGACCTCATACATCCGGTCACCCACGATGATGGAGCGCCGATCGGCCAGCCGCGTGGTGGTTGACGCCTCCGGCGACCGGGCCAACCCCGCGTCCGCCGCGACGGCGGGCGTGGCGAGGCCGGTAATGCCGAGCGGAACGACCACCGCCATGGCGACGACAGACGCCAGCAGCCGGAATCGCGACATGACGGCCTCCCTCGATCGGTCGACTTCTCGCAGTCTGCACCCGCGGGACGGGGATGTCGATCGACAGACAGGCGCATGGCAATTTACGAACTCCGGGTACGCTCTCGCGCGGCTCGCTGGTCTTCCCCTGCCGTCATCCGGCGGCTGACCGCCGCGTACGCGCCCCGGCGCGGCCGGCTCCTGGCCCAGCCTCACCGAGCACGAGGCCAAGGTCCTGCGGCTGATGGCCACGACTGTCCAACGCGGAGATCGCGGCGCGGCTGTACGTCACCGCCGAGACGGTCAGGACGCACGTGACCAACGTGCGGGGAAAGCTCGGCGCTCCGGAACCCTACGCAGGCGATCATCGCCGCCTACGAGGCCGGCTACGTCCGGGGCGCCGGGGGTAGCCCGCTACTTCACCCCGCCCGCGGTGAGGCCCTCGACGATCCGCCGCTGGAACAGCAGGACCGCGATGACGAGCGGGATCGTCACCACGACGCCGGCCGCCATCTGGGTGCCGAACGGCTGGTCGAACTGGTACTGCCCGGTGAACTGGGAGACGATCACGTTCGCCGTCTTGTACTCGTTCTTGTTGACCATGCTGACCGCGATGATGAACTCGTTCCAGGCCGCGATGAAGACCAGGATCGCGGTGGTGAACACGCCCGGCGCGGCCAGCGGCAGGATCACCTTGCGGAACGCCTGCGTCGGTGTGGCCCCGTCGATCTGCGCAGCCTCCTCCAGCTCGTACGGCATCTGCTTGAAGAACGCGGTGAGCAGCCAGATCGCGAGCGGCAGCGCGAAGCTCATGCTCGGTACGATCATCGACTGGTACGTGTTGATCCAGTGGATGTTGGTGAACAGCCGCAGCAGCGGTACCACGACCGCGATCCCGGGGAACATCGAGGTCGCGATGATCAACGACAGCGCGATGCCCTTGCCGCGGAAGTCCAGCCGGGCCAGGGCGTACGCCGCCGTGATCGCGATGATCAGCGTGATGATGGTCGTGGTGCCAGCGACGATCACGCTGTTGAGCAGGCCCCGGGCAAACCCGTTTCCGGGTGAGAACGCCGCCTCCAGGTTATCGAGGGACGGCGGGATCGGGATCAGCGAGTTGGAGAACTGGTCGGCCGGCCGGCGCAGCGCCGAGACCACCATCCAGTAGAACGGCGCCAGGCAGTACACCACGATGACCCCGATGCCGACGTAGTACCACACGCTGGAGCCGCGCTTCAGGCTCGGGGCGATCCGCTTGGCCGCCTGCTCTGCAACGGGTTCTTCGGTGACCGGCGGAGCTGGCGTTGCCTGCTGGCTCATCGTGCCCTCCCAATGCCCCGGCCGACGATGTCGGCGCCAAGGACGCGGACGAAGACGTAGGCGACGACCGCGACGTAGATGAACAGCACGGTCGCGTACGCGGCCGCGGGACCGAAGTGCAGGTTGGTCACTTCGTTGTAGGCGAGGATGGACAGCGTCTGCACCGACTCCTTCTGCGGGCCGATGAGCACGAACGGCAGGTCGAACATGCGCAGCACGTCGAGCATGCGGAACAGCACGGCGACCACGAGGGCCGGCTTCACCAGCGGCAGGGTGATCCGCCAGAAGGTATTCCAGGGCCCCGACCCGTCGATCTTCGCCGCCTCGTACACCTCTCCCGGGATGATCTGCAGCCCGGCGAGCACGAGCAGCCCGATGAACGGCGCCGTCTTCCAGGTGTCGGCGATCACCACGGCGAGCCAGGACTGGAAACCTTCGGTGCTCCAGAGGATCTTGTGGTTGAGGATGTCGTTCGCGACCCCGTCCGCCGCGAAGATCCACCGCCAGAGCAGCGCGGAGATCGCGGTCGGGATGGCCCACGGCACCAAGATGCTGGCCCGTACCAGCCCCCGGCCGCGGAACGCCTTGTTCATCACCAGCGCCATGCACACGCCGATGGTGGTCTCGATGATGACGGTGGCAATGGTGAACGTCGTCGTGTTCCAGAACGCGTTGAGGAACGCCGAACCGGTCTCGCCCTTGAACATGTCGGTGTAGTTCTGCAGCGAGTAACTGGTCTTGTGAACGAGCAGGCCGGTGTTCGGGTCGATGGTGTCGACCGTCTTCTGGAACGACAGCCGCAGCGCGGACACGATCGGATAGCCGATCACCAAGAGGAGCACGAGCAGGGACGGCGAGAGGAGAAGTACGGCCAGCCGGCCCACGCCCGCGCGCCGGCCCGGCTCCCGTCCGCGGGGTCCGCCCTTCACCGCCGGTGGCGCACCTACCGAGGTCGTTGTGGTCACTGCTGGACCTCCTAGCGATGGGGACCGGGGCCGGGGTGCGGCGCACCCCGGCCCGCGAGCCGCTACTAGCCGATGATTGTCGTGAGTTTGGCCTGAAGATCCTTCAATGCCTGATCCGACGTCTTCGTGCCGGTGAGGGCCGCGTACGCCTCCTCCTGCATGGCGGTGGTCGCCTCACCGTATTTCACCACCCGCGGCCGCGGGATGGCATCGTTCACGGAGTCCTGGAGCGTCGGCAGGTACGGGAACTGCTTCTGCAGCGCGGGGTCGTTGTACAGGCTCGTGTAGACCGGCGCTTCAGACGTCTTCTGCAGGTGCAGCTTCTCCTCCGACTCGCTGGTCATGAACTTGATGAACTCCAGCGCACTGCCCTTGTTCTTGGCGAACTTGCTGATCGCCAGGTTGTGGCCGCCGAGGCTGGACTTACCGGCGCCGGTGAGGCCGGGCAGGGGTGCGACCGCGAACTTGCCGGCCACCTTGCTGGAGCCGTCGGTCGCGTTGGCCTTGGTGTACTGGTACGGCCATTGCCGGTGGAAGATCAGCTGGCCGGCCTGGAAGGCGCGCCGGCCCGGCTCCTCCGTGTACGTGATGGCCGCCTTGGGGATCGTTCCGTTCTGGAAGCCCTGCACCAGGAAGTCCAGGCCCTTCTTGGCCTCGGGGGTGTCCACGTTGGGCTTGCCGTCCTCGCCGACGACCACGCCACCCGCGGAGTTGACCGCTTCACTGAAGTTGACGGTGAGGCCCTCGTACTTCTCGAACTGGCCGGCGTAGCAGCCCACGCCCTTGCCACCCGCGGACGCCTGCACCTTCTTGCAGTCGGTCATCAGCTCGTCCCACGTCTTGGGTGGTTCCTTGATGCCGGCCGCGTCGAGCAGGTCCTTGCGGTAGTAGAGCATGCCACCGTCCGTCAGGTACGGGGCAGCGTACATCTTGTTGAAGTACATGGCCGTGGCGACCGGGCCCTTGAGCATCTTGTCCGTGGCGAACTGGTCCTGCGGTAGCTCATCGATCCAGCCGTTCGCGGCGAACTCGGCCGTCCAGACCACGTCGACGTTGAGGATCGTGTAGGCGTCGGACTTGGTCTGCGCGTTCTGGATCATCTGCTGCCGCTGCTGGTCGGCGCTTTCCGGCAGCTCGATCAGCCGGGCTTGCTCGTTGGGATGGGCCGAATTCCACTTGGCGAGCGCCGACTGCAGGTATCCGGAGGTGTCCTTACCGGTGGCCAGCGTGATCGGACCCTTCCCCTCAAAGGTTCCTGCCTTTGGGGTGGAACTCGTCGACCCGTCGTTTCCGCCGCATCCGGCGAGTCCAAGAGTCAGTATTATCGCGCCGATAACGGCTACCGGTCCCGGTAGGCCAAGGCGTCCTCGCATCACAGCTCCCATCAGAGTCGCTTCGTTGCGCCGCGGCCGCGGTGTACGGGCCGTCTCCATCCGGCTCAGTGCTGGTGCCGCTGCCGCTGGTAGCACCAACATCCAAACTCGTAAGTAACGTGAGTGCAATCGGCTGTTACCGCACTGTCATCCGTGGGCCCGTTTCGTCGGTGATTGTGTAGAACCGTTCGTGTCAGCGGAAGCGGCGGTACCTGTGCCACGTCGTAGCCGGCATCGGCCGGGGCAACGGTAGAACGGCACGCGCTGGTAACCCGCACAGTCGGGGCCCGGACGGACGTCACAGTCACGTCCTTTGGCTGGGTGTCGCCGACTCGGGTACTGTATCGATTCAGAGCCGTTACTGGATCGATTGAGAAGGTGCCTGGTGAAGGCGACGCTGCAGACCATCGCGGACGAGCTGGGAGTCTCGCGCAGCACGGTCTCCAACGCGTACAGCCGGCCGGATCAGCTCTCGCCCGAGCTGCGCGAGCGGATCCTGGAGACCGCGCAGCGGCTCGGGTACGCCGGCCCGAACCCGACCGCCCGGTCACTGCGACGGGGTCGGGCGGGGGCGTTGGGGGTGCTGTTCACCGGCAACCTGTCGCACGCCTTCAACGACCCGTACGCGGTGCAGTTCCTCACCGGGCTAGCCTCGGCTGCCGAGCAGCGGCAGACCAGCTTGCTGCTCGTACCGCTGTCGCTGGACGAACCGGAGGCCGACGCGGCGGCGCTGAACGAGGCTGCGGTGGACGGGTTCTGCGTCTACTGCGCCTCCGGCTTCCGCGGCTCGCTGGACATCATCCACCGGCGCGGCCTGCCCGTAGTGACCACCGAGAACCCGGCCGAGGCCGGCCCGGAGTCGCTTGTGGTCTCGATCGACGAGCGCGGCGCGACCCGGGCGATCGGCGACCACGTCCTGGGCTTCGGCCACCGCCGGCTCGCCGTCCTGTCCGACTACGTGCTGACCGAGCGTTACACCGGTCCGGTCAGCGTCGCCGACCCGGAGCAGCTCCAGTACTACATCAGCCGCGAGCGCATCTGCGGCGTCAAGGATGCGCTCGTGGCGGCCGGCGGTTCCTGGTCCGACATGCTGGTGCTCAACGCCGAGGCGAACAGCCGCACGGCCGGCGCGGCAGCGGTGGCGTACGCCCTCGACCGCGCCGAGCGGGCGACCGCCATCGTCGCCTGTACGGACGTCCTCGCGCTCGGTGTGCTCGATGCCCTGGCCACGCGCGGGCTGCGGCCCGGGCGCGACGTGTCGGTGACCGGCTTCGACGACATTCCCGAGGCAGCCGACGCCGGCCTCACCACGGTGCGCCAGCCCAGCACCGACAAGGGCCGCATCGCGGGGGAGCTGCTGCTCGACTCGCCCGAAGACCCGGCGCGCCGGCACGTGGTGCTACCCACCTCGCTCGTCGTACGCGCCTCCACCGGACCAGTACAACCGTAAGGCGTACTGACATGATGAATCCGATCGCACTATCCTTGGCCGTTCAGGAGACCCGCGACGTCGCGCAGTCGGCACTGCCCGACGCGCCGGCGGTGTCGGACCCGCCGCGCCGCCGCCCCCGGAGTACCCGGCACGCGATGGCGAGCGGGCTGCGCTGGGCGGCGAACCGGCTGGAGCCGTCTCCCGGATGAGCGCAGCCGCGGCCGTCCACTGCGTACGGGCGGTCGCCGTGCGTTTTCTGATCTTGTTACGTCGGCCGTAACCTACGGCCCACCGACAGCTCGTGAGCTGGGCAAATGTGATGGGCGGTAGGCGCTGTCACAGGTGGGCCGTTCGGTTGGCACGGGCGAGCGCGTCGACTCGGCGGATGGCGTCGGGGAGTCGGTGCGCTCCGGCCATCTGGGCGACGAGCTCGGCGGCGGCGTCGACGGCGACGCCTGCGGCGGTGACATACAGCGGGCGGGTCGCGCTGCCGCGGCGCACCGCGACGGCGTGGGTCGCGGTGCGGAACATGGTCTTGGCGATGCCGATCACGGGTGTGTTGATCTGCCGGTACAGGTGGGCACCGAGGCCCGGTCGACCGCCCGGGTCGAGGTCGACGTAGCCGTCGATGATCAGCAGGTCGAGCCGGTCGGTGTCGGCGAGGACCGCGGTGATGGGCGGTAGTTCCCGGGCGAAGAAGTACCCCGGCTGGTAGGCGGCTGCTTCGGCCAGCCAGCGCACGCGTTGCTCGACGATGGCCGCGAGTTGGCGGTCCACGGCGACGACCAGCGCGGCGCGGGCACCGCCGGTCTTCGGGTAGTGCACGTCGACCGCGGCCACTCGCCGTACCTGTTGAGTGGTCACGGCCAAGTCTGACCGGGACGATGGCTGACGCCAACACTTGATCGAACAAAAGCGGGCCGCACCAGCCAGACACACGAGACACGGCGGAGTGGCGGTGGCTGTGCTGTAGCGGTTGGGTCGGTTCTGCGGCATGTCGTCGATCCCACGTCGCCGCGATCCGCAGAACTCGCCGTCCGCGACTCACTCAAGCCGTGATCGCGGCCTACGAGACAGGGTACGTGGTGCCGATGCCGGCCCATCGGCCGTAAGCAGCCACTTTGGACAGTCGGTAGACCTTCCACCCGAGGATGAGGTGGAAGCCGATGAGCGCGAATATGCCAAGCGCGGCCACCGACGACATGGGATCGATGAGCACCACTATGCCGGCGACGAGTCCGGCGGTGCCGAGCAGCATGCTGAGCCACGCGGCCCCTTTGCCGAAGGCGGGGTCGGCGTGCATGGCCAGACCGAGCAGGACGATGCCGGTGGTCGTAACGAGCAGACCCGTCAGCAGCAGCGCATCGAAAATGCCCTGGGTCCCCTGCCACACCAGCGCGAGCGTGGCCCGATCCGCGGCCGTTGCCCCGGCGGCGTGGTACAGGTCGGAGAGCCGGGACGTGGCGGCGTGGGGAATGGCACCCGCGGCGAGCACGCCCAGACCGAGAATCCCCAGGGCGCTGCCGACCAGGGCCGGCGCGGGTCGTCGGCCGCTTCCGAGGCGGCGGTACAGGGCAAGATAGACCGGAACCCACAACACGAGGACGGCGAGGTACAGACCGTTCTCCACGGTGCGCACGGCCTTGATCTCAGGGAACCTGGTGATCGGCCCGGCGGGTCCGACCGGGTCGGGGCCAGCGAAGACGATGACCCAGGCGAAGACCAGGATGAACAGCAGGCCGCCGCCGATGCTGGTCAGGCCGCCCCACCGTAGAACGCTGTTGTCCGATTCATTCGTCATGTGGACCAGCGTGGCGCTGGGGGCTAGCGCGCCGCTTTGGTCGAAGGTTGGGATCAGCCAACCAAGGGCTATGTTTGCGGAGCTACTTTGGTGGGATGCGGCGCGGGCCGGCGCCGCCGTATCGTCTGATCATGAAGATTCCGGCGGTCGGGTGGGACCTGCGGCCCGTCGGACTGCTCACCGCCCTTGAAGCCGACGAGCTACCCCGGTCCCGGCGCTCGTCGCGCGACTGGGTCGCCGACGCCCTGTGTTTCCTGCTGGCCGTGGGGTTCACGGCGCTCACCTTCGTCGACGGCCTTCACCGGAATCTCGGCGCGGTGCCGCTCGCCGTGGACGTCACCCTTGGCGGATTGAGCTGTCTGGGTGTGTGGCTGCGCCGACGCTGGCCGGTCGGCTTCGCGGTCACCGCCATCGTGTTCAGTGTTTTTTCGACGGCCGCGTCCGGCGTGGCGCTGATCGCGCTGTTCACCGTGGCGGTGTACCGGCGCCTCGCGGTGGTCGGCCTGGTCACGGCCGGGTTCGCGCTCGCCTCGATCGGCACCGTGCTCGTCCGGCCGGACACGTCGATGCCGAACTGGTCGCAGGCCGCACTCGGCATCGTCTGCATCGCGGCGGTCCTGGCGTGGGGGATGTTCGTCCGGGCCCGACGCCAGCTCGCCCAGTCGCTGCGCGAACGGGCGCAGCGAGCCGAGTCCGAACGGGTCGAGCGGGCCCGCCAGCACGAACGCCATCGGATCGCCCGGGAGATGCATGACGTGCTCGCCCACCGGATCTCTCTGGTGAGCCTGCACGCCGGGGCTTTGGAACTGCGCCCGGATGGGCCGGCCGACGAGATAGCCCGCGCCGCGGGGGTGATCCGCGACAGCGCCCATCAGGCGCTGGAGGAACTGCGCGAGGTGATCGGCGTGCTGCGGGCGGAGCGGGCTGGTGACGACGACTGGGCCGATGACGCGCCGGAGCGGCCCCAGCCGACGCTTGCCGACCTGCCCGAGTTGGTCGATGAGTCTCGGCGGGCCGGGATGCTGGTCCGGCTGGAGTGTCGGGTGGCCGATCCGGCGGCCGTGCCGGTGGCGGCCGGACGCAGCGCGTACCGGATCGTGCAGGAGGGACTCACCAATGCCCGCAAACACGCACACGGCACCGAGGTGACGGTGACCGCGCGTGGCGTCCGGGGCGATGGCCTGACGGTCGAGATCCGCAACCCATGGCCGCTGGACGCCGCCAGCACCACGGCCATCCCGGGCGCCGGCAGCGGCATCATCGGGCTCGCCGAACGGGCCAGTCTCGTCGGTGGGCGGCTGGAATACGGCCGCACCCCCACCGGTGACTTCCGGCTCTGGGCCTGGCTGCCGTGGCCGGCGTGAGCGAGGCGATCCGGGTCCTCGTCGTGGACGACGACCCGCTCGTGCGGGCCGGTCTTGCGATGATCCTGGACTCCGCACCCGGTCTCACCCTGGTGGGCGAAGTGGCCGACGGGACCGAGGTGGTCGCGGCGGTCGACGCGTACACCCCGGACGTGGTCCTGATGGATATCCGCATGCCCAAGCTCGACGGCCTCGCCGCCACCGAGCTGCTGCGCGCCCGGCCCGATCCGCCGGAGGTCATCGTGTTGACCACCTTCCACGCCGACGAGTACGTGCTGCGTGCCCTGCGTGCCGGGGCCAGCGGCTTCCTGCTCAAGGACACCCGGCCCACCGAGATCCTGCACGCGATATCCCGCGTCGCGGCCGGCGAACCGATCCTGTCGCCGGCGGTCACCCGCCAACTCATCGCCCACCTCGGCACCACGGGCGCCGACGCACGGCAGCGCCACGCCCGGATTATGCTGGCCAGGCTCAGCGAACGTGAACGCGAGGTCGCCGTAGCGGTGGGTCGGGGCAGATCCAACGCACAGATCAGCGACGAGCTGTTCATGAGCGTGGCCACCGTCAAAGCCCACGTGTCGTCGATACTCACCAAGCTCGATCTCAACAACCGTACCCAGATCGCGCTGCTCGCCCACGACGCCGGACTGACCAGCTGAGCAGCCTCACCAACAAATTCATGTCCGTTTCGGGCGTCGATGTGGGTGCGGCCCGTTCGACGCACGGGTATGACTGACACCATGACCGAGCCGATCTCAACGCGCAATCTCGACCGATACGGGTCCGGGGAGCTGCCGTGGAGCCGCCCGCGCGACATCCTCGCCAGCGACACGCCCGAGGCCGACCTGACGTTCTTCGTGGCGACCGTGCGGCCCGACGGACGGCCGCACTCGGCGGGCGTCGGGGCCATATGGGTGGACGGCGCGCTGTACTTCACGAGCGGGCCGGGCACGCTCAAGTCGCGCAACCTGGCGGCGAACCCCGCGTGCGCGGTTTCGGTGCGCTTGCGCGGCATGGACCTGGTGCTCGAGGGCGAGGCCCATCGGGTCACCGACGCGTCCACTTTGGAGCGTGTAGCGACCGTTTACCGCGCGGGCGGCTGGCCGGCTTCGGTGGAGGGCGACGCGCTCACGGCCCCGTACAGCGCACCCAGCGCGGGCCCCGCGCCCTGGCACCTGTACCGTCTCACGCTGCACACCGCCGTCGGCGTGGCCGGCGCCGAGCCCCACGGTGCCACTCGCTGGGACTTCGCTCACTAAGCCGGCCGGCCCCACCACCACCGGCCAGCCGCAGCGCCCGGGCAGCCCAACGGCCGCGGCGGCACCGTGGCTGTGCGTCCGGCCCCGGGTCTTGTGACCCCCGAACTTCGGTACCGCATTGCGTTACCGCAGTCGGGCCGGACGACGCGTGTCACCGCGTACGCGACGTCGTCTCTGTGCTGAATGAGCCGGGCTAGATCGCTGATGCGCCGGACACCCTCCAGTCGTGACCGACCCGGACCATCGTCAGCGTCACCCGGTTCTGGTCGACCTTCTCTCCGGCGATGTTGATGTTGCGGCGGTACTGGTTGATGTAGAGCAGCAGCTCGACGCGGTCCGGGGTCGCGTCGATGACGCCGGCCGCGGACACCTGGGCGCGGACCACGGCCTGCTCTTTGGTTGCGGTGTCCTTCAGGCTCGATGTGGTCTGCGTGTACTCGGTGGCGAACGGGCCGGTGACGAACGACCGGCCGTTGGCGATACTGGCGTCGAAGGTGTGGTAGTCGTACGAGAAGATCGCCTGCGCGGCCGTGGTGGCGGCTGCGAGCGAGTCGCGTGCGGCGTTGTCGCGCTGCTGCGCGCGGTGCTGGGCGTACCATGCCGCACCGGCGAGCCCGCCGAAGAGCAGCGCCGCGACGGTGAACGCGACCACGAGGCGGCGCCCGTGGTCGGGTTCGGCCACTGCCCGATCGCGGCTGGTCGCGCCGGATCGCCGGCCAGGGCGGCGCCCGTGTGGCCGGCCGAAGCCGCGCTCGTACAGCCGGTGGAGGGTGTCAGAACCGAGGATTCGCATCGCTTGCCTCCTATCAGCCGACGAACTATCAGCCGACGAACTGCAGACGGGACACCAGCCAGCGGCCCGATCTGGGGTCCCTGGTCACGTCGACCTGGATCCGGTAGTGCGACAACCGGCCCTGCGGCGCGTTGACGTTCTTTACCGTGGCGTCGACGGCGACGAGCACGACGGCCGAGTCGATGTCGCCGGAGACGAGGCCGGCACGGAGCACGGTGCCGTGCGAGTCGACGTTGTTCTCGACCACCGCGGCCCATACCTGCGGCGCGCCGCGCTTGAACTCGTCCTGGAAGTCGCCGGTGGCGCCGGCCATGACCCGCTGCAGGTCGCGATCGACGGTGGAGGCGCTGACGGAAACGAAGTTGACTGTCGTCTGCCGCGCCGCTGCGAGGGCCTCCTGATGCGCGTCGTCGATGCGCTGCTGGTCGTGCCAGCGGTGGCCGGTGATTGCGGCTCCGGCGATCGCGGCAGCCAGAACGACGACGAGCCCGGCGATGAGCAGCCGCCGACCGCGCCGCGGAGCCTCCGAGACCGATGGCGGGGTACGCCCGCGGTCCTCGCCCGGCGTTGGCTGGGCGGTCTGGGCGAGTGAACGGCGCATCACCGTGCGGCGCCGGGCCGGCACCGGTGTGGTCGCCTTTGGCCTGCGTCCGGTACGAGTGGGCACAGTCGCCTCCTTATCCCCTGCACGCGGTCGCGTCACGGCGCCACCCCCGCGAGCAGTAGTTGCTTCCATGACTGGTTGCCGGCGAGCTGGTCCTGGCCGCCGGTGCCGCCGAACTGCAGCGGCCTGCCGTCGGGTCCGGTGACCAACCCTGTCGCCGGGTCGTAGCCGGCCGCGGTGGAACCGGATGCCGCCTGATCCTGCGGGGGTTGGCCGGTTCCGCCGCTGGTCCTCGGTGCCGGCTTCGGATCGCCACTGGCGGGACGGGGCGCGTGGTCGGCGCTGCGTACTCCTGAGCCCTGCGCGTGCTCGCCGGCCGTACAGCGCTGTTGCCCGCTCTGCGCGTAATTGCATGGCGGGGGGTCGCCGGGGTTGACGACCAGTCCGAAGTGGGCGGTGCCGTCACCGGGAGCGACGGTGAACCCGCCGGCGACGACGAGGGGGTACACGACAAGCGCCTGCTCGATGCCGGCCACCCGCCGGGACGCGATTCCGTTGACGGTGATGAGGTTGCCGAGCAGCGTGCCGATCGTCGGGTCCAGGTCATGCAATAGGCCGACGAGTTGGGTTGCCGCTGGCGGCCCGTTGGCCAGCAGCGTGCGCAGGTCCGGGTCGGCGGCGCGGATGGTCGCGGCGAGTTCGGCCAGTGCGGCGGCCCAGCGGCGGATCGCGCCGGCCGACGCCGACTGGGTGGTGAGGACGGTGCCGCCGTCGCGGATGAGGGTCAGCGTCTGCGGCAGGTACTGGTTGGCGTCGGCCAGCAGGGCGTCGGTGGCGTCGAGGAGGCGCCGCAGCGCCGTCTCGTTGCCCTCGAACGCTGTACCCAACTCGTCGATGACCGTGGTGAGGTCGTCGGGGTTGACCGACTGGACCAGCGTGTCGAGGTTGGCCAGCAGGGTTTCGGGGGGCAACGGGCGGCCGGTGCGGCTGCTCGGGATCACCGCGCCGTCGTGCAGGTAGGGGCCGGCGTCGGTGTCGGGCCGCAGGTCGACGTACTGCTCGCCGACGGCGGAGCGCTGGGCGACAACGGCGTGCAGGTTGGTCGGGATCCGCGCGTCGTGCCGCATCCGCAGGTCGACCCGTACGCCGCCGCCGTGCAGCCGGACGGCGTTGACCCGGCCGACGGGCACGCCCCGGTAGGTGACCGCCGCGTTGGGGAAGATTCCGCCGGCGTCGTCGAAGTCGGCATGCACCAGGTACGCACCGCCGATGATCCGGTCGCCGAGGCCCACGTACCGGATGCCCACGTAGCTGATGCCGAGCGCGCTCACCAGCAGGAACGCGAGTATCTGGATTCGAGCGACACGCGTGATCACGACCGCGGGCCTCCCGTCATGACGTTGGCGAACCCGCCCTGCTGCCCGTTCGCCTGGCCGGTGAACGCACCCGGCAGGGCGGGCGGCGAGGGTAGGCCCGTCGGCGACGGCAGAGGCAGTTTCGGGGGTGCCGGGGCGCCGGGCGTACCGGGCAGGAGGCAGGCCGGCGGCAGAACCGTGCCGGGTGGAACGCGGGTGCCGCGGGGCAGGACGGTGCCGGGCGGCACCACCCCATCGCGCGCCACAAGTCCGCCGGGCGGCACGGGGCTGCCCGGCGGTAGCGGCGCGCAGCCTTGGGGGAGGGCGCAGCCGGGTGGCAGCTTGTCGATCGGCGGGAGCACGCCGCCGGGTA
This sequence comes from Actinoplanes sp., assembly GCA_036001925.1. GTDB lineage: Bacteria > Actinomycetota > Actinomycetes > Mycobacteriales > Micromonosporaceae > Actinoplanes. The sequence goes on along the minus strand of DASYTU010000240.1, from coordinate 10,392 downwards.
GGCAGACCCGCGGCAGCAGGCTGCCGGGCGGCGGCCCGGTCGGTGGGGGTGCCTGGGTGCGGGGCCCCGCGGGGCGCGGTGGGGCGGTCGCCGGGGCCGGGGCTCGGGCTGGCGCTGGAGCGATCAGCAGGTTCGCGAGGATCGTCGCGGCGTCGAGGTCGGCCTTGGCGTTGAGGTTCATGAAGTCACCCACGATCGCGCCGTCGGCGTTGGGCGGGAACGGGTAGGACAGCATGAAGTCCAGGGACCGGGGCAGGTCGTCGCCGGCGCGTACCAACTGGTCCAGGACCGGTTGCAGGGCCCGTAGGTTCGCGACCGCGTCGTCGCGGCTCTTGGTGACCACGCGCGAGCCAACCCGGCCGAGGTCACCGAGGGCGGTGAGCGTGCCGGTGAGTTGGGCACGCTGCTCGGCGAGTACGGTCAGGCCGGGCCCCAGCGCGTCGACCGCCTCGCCGATGGTGGCGCGCTGCGCGGCGAGCCGCGCGGTGAGCCGGTCGAGCGCGTCGATGGCGCGGACGATGTCGGCCTTCTGGGCGTCCAGGCCCCCGATGAACGCGTCCAGTTGGTGCAGCGCGTCCCTGGCCGCGGGCTCGCGGCCGTCGAGGGCCTTGGCCAGTTCCTCGTTGATCGTCTTGAGCTGGGCCAGGCCGCCGCCGCCCAGCAGCAGCCCGAGAGCGCCGAGGACCTCCTCGACCTCGGCGCTGCGCCGGGTACGCGACAGCGGGATGAGGTCGCCGTCGGACAGGCGCCCTGCCGGCTGTTCCGCGGTCGGGGCGGCGAGCGCGACGAACTTCTCGCCGAGCAGACTGGTCTGCCGGATCGCCGCTGTGGCGTTGTCCGGCAGGCGGACCGCCCGGTCGATCTTCACACGCACCCGCGCGGTCCAGCCGGTCAGCCACACCTTCTCGACACTGCCGACGGTCACGTCATTGACCTTCACCGCGGATTGCGGCACCAGATCCAGGACGTCGCTGAACTCGACCGTGACGTGATACGACCGGCCGCTGGGAGCGCCCCCGGGCAGCGGCAGGTCGGCCAGGTTCGGCAGGCTGCAGCCGGTGGCGCCGAGCGCGGCGGCCAGCGCCACCGCGATCGTCGTACCAGCTCGCCTGCCGGTCATCGCTTGCCTCGCAGGATCCCGGCGAGCGTGGGGTCGCTCGACGATGAGCTGGCCGGTACCCCCAGTTCCCCGGACGGACCACCCGGCACGACGGGCGAACCGGCGGAGGCGGGGGTGCCGGCCGGCAGCCCCAGTAGCCGGCGCAGTTGGTTGGTCATGGGCAGGTGCTTGGCGCCCAGCGTCTGTGCGAGCGCGAGGCACTCCTTCGGCACCTGCGGCGCCGGGAGCGCGTCGATCATCAGGGAGCAGACGTAGCTCGCCGGGTCGTACGGGCCGGTCGCGTCGTTGCGGGTGTCGAGGGTGCCGGAGCGGGGGTTGTAGGCCAGGTTCAGGTTGGACAGTGCCAGCGGAGCGACGTCGAGCACGTTGATGATCGCCTGCTGTTGGCGCACCAGTACGCCGGTGACGTCGGCGAGGGCGGCCACGTTGGACGTCAGCTCGTCGCGGTTGTCGCGCACGAACGCGGTGACGTCGGCGAGCGCGATCGTGAGGCTGTGCAGCGCGGCGGCCAGTTCGTCCCGCTCGGCGGCGAGCTGCTCGGCGACGCCGGCCAGTCGCTGGTTGAACTGGCGTACCTGGAGGTCGCTTTCGGCCAGGGCGGTGGTGAATTTCTGCAGGTTCGCCACGCTTGCGAACAGGTCCTGGCGGCCGTCGGCGAGCGTCGTCAGCGCCTGCGACAAGCCGTCGAGGGTGTCGTGCAAGTTCTGGCCGTTGCCGTCCAGGTTGGCCCGGCTGGTGGCGAGCAGGTCGGTGAGCGCACCGTCAGCGTTGGCGCCGTCCGGGCCGAGCGCCTTGTCGAACTCGTCGAGCGCGCGGTAGATGTCGTCGATCTCCAGCGGCACCGCGGTACGGGTGACCGGCAGATCAGCGTTGTCGGCCAGCCGCGGGCCGCCGGAGTACGCAGGGGTGAGCTGGACGTAACGGTCGCTCACCACGCTCGGCGGGACGATCACCGCCTGGGCGTCGGCGGGCACGTCGTACCGCGGGTCGTAGCGCATCTCGACGCGGACCGTGCGGCCCTGCGGTGTCACGGCGACCACGCTGCCGATCCGTACGCCAAGCACCCGCACGTCGGAGCCTGCGTGGATGCCGATCGTCTTCTCGAAATGGGCGACGAGGCCGCGGCCAGGTGCCTGCACCCGCCACGCCACCGCACCGGCCACGACGGCGAGCGTCGCCACCACGGCGGCCGCCACCCATCCGCGCCGCCTCATCAGCGACCTCCGACCGTGGGCTGGACGGGTTGCACCAACCCGGACACGTACGAGTCGAACCAGCGACCGTTGCCGACGACGTTGGCGAACGCGTTGACGAACGGCGCCATCTCCTGCAGCGTGCGTTCGAGGTCGGCGCGGTCGCGTTGCAGCGTGGCGACCACCCCGCGGAGCTGGCGCAGCGCCGGCTCCAGCCTGGTCCGGTTGTCCGCGACCAGACCCGACAGCTGGTTGGCCAGGTCATTGGTCGACACGAGCAGGCTGTGGATCACCTCCCGGCGGCGGCTGACCTCGTCGAGCAGCAGGTTGGCATCGGCGACCAGCTCCCGGAAGTCGTCGTCGCGGCTGGCCAGCACGGCGGTGACGCCCCGCGCGTGGGTGAGCAGATCGCGCAGTTCGGCGTCGCGGCCGGCGACGCTCTGGGACAGCCGCGACAGGGCGGTCAGCGAGGCCCGCACGCTCGCCGGTGTGTCGGCGAACGTCTGGGAGAGCACCGTGAACGCGGCGGCCAACTGCTTGACGTCGATCTGGTCGAGCGTGCCGGCCAACCCGCTCACGGCCTGCACGACGTCGAAGGGCGATGCGGTGTGCTCAAGGGGAATCTGAGCGCCGGCCGGCAGCCGGCCCGGGCCGGCGGGAGCCAGCGCCAGGAACTTCTGGCCGAGTACGGTCTTGATCCGGATCGTCGCCTCCGTGTCGCGGCCGAGCCGCACCGCGCCGTCGTCGACGTCGAACCGCACCCGCACGTACGCGCCCCCTCCGGCCCGGGCCAGCTCGACCGCGGTCACCTTGCCGACCTTGACCCCGGCGACCCTTACCTCGTTGCCCGGTACCAGCCCGCTGGCGTCGCGGAACGCGGCCCGGTACTCGGTACCCCCGCCGATCAGCGGCAGCTCGTCGACGTTGAACGCGGCGAGCATCATCGCGGCGAGTACCGCGAGCCCGGCAACGCCGACCGCGATCGGGTTTCGTTCCCGGAACGGTTTCATCCCGCACCTCCGGCGCCGGCGCAGCGGGCGGCCGAGGAGCTGAACGTCGCCGGGGTCGCGGTGCCCCCGCCGGGTAGGCCGACCTGTCCGTCGAAGCCGCAGAGGTAGAAGTTGAACCAGGAGCCGTACGAGGCGGTCCGGGTCAGCGCCTCGTACCGGCCCGGCAGCCGGCTCAGCGTGCCGTCGATGACCGACGCGTTGCGGTTCAACGTGCCAGCCAGCGCACCCAACGAGTCCACATCGGAGGCAAGCGGCGGTCGGGCGTCCTTGAGCAGTGACGCGGTGGCATCGGTCAGCTCGCCCAGATTGGCCAGGGCGTCGCCGATGGCAGTGCGGTCGGCGGCGAGGCCGGAAACGAACTGCCGCAGTTGACTGATGGTCTGGTCGAGTTCGCGGTCGCGCGTGTCCAGAGTCGCCAGGACGCTGTTGAGGTTGGTGATGACCCGGCCGATCACGGCGTCGCGGTCGGCCAGGGTGTTGGTCAGCGAGGCGGTCCTTTGCAGCAGGCTCGCCATCGTGCCGCCCTCACCCTGCAACACCTGGATGATCTCGTACGCGAGCCTGTTGACGTCGTCCGGCGTCAGCGCGGTGAACAGCGGCCGGAACCCGTTGAACAGCACGGTCAGGTCGAGCGCCGGCACGGTCTGGGACAGCGGGATCAGGCCGTCCGGCGGCAGTCGCCGGCCGCTGCCCGGTCCTTCGGTGAGCGCGACATAACGCTGCCCGACCAGGTTGCGGTACCGGATGCGGGCCCGCACGCTGCTCGCGACCGGCACCTGGTCGTCGACGGTGAACGCCACCTCGGCGATCGTGTTGTCGACGACCCTGATCCCGGCGACCCGGCCGACTTTCACCCCGGCGATGCGCACGTCGTCGCCGACCAGCAGGCCGGTGACGTCGGTGAAACGAGCCCGGTACGTGGTGCCGCCGCCGAAGGACAGCGATCCGAGGGTCTGCGCGAGCAGCGCCGTCAACAGCAGCGTCACCGCCGCGAAAACGACCAGCTTGGCCAGTGGGCGTGCCACCTCGCGGCCGTCGAGAGCGCTCATGGCGCGTTCACCACCGCTCCGCGTAGCAGCGGACCCCACAGCAGCACCGCGATGTCGGGTACCTCGGCCGGTGGGGTGCCGGTCACCGCGCCGAGCAGCGGTTTGACCAGGTCGCGTTCCTCGCCGGTGCCGGCGTATCCCATCGCCGGGTTCGGCGCCGGCGCCCCGATCGGCGTACCGACCGGAAGCTTGGGTGAGCTGCGGTCGGCGCCGTAGTCGTACCCGTCGTCGATCGGCACCCCTGGGGCGGGCACCGGCGGGCCGGGCAGCCCTCGGCAGTTCGGCCCGTCCTTCGCGCCGTACACGGGCTCGTCGCGCCCGGGCAGATATTTGCCGTTGTCGCGGGTGACCTCCAGGGTGATGTGCATCCGGCCGCCGGCAAAGACCTTTTCGACACTCGGCTGGAGGGCGACCAGACCGTGCACCAGGCACGGGTATTCGGGCGCGTACGTGGCGAGCAGTTGCAGGACCGGGCGGCTGGCCTGGCCGAGCCGGATGATCCGGTCGTCATAGCGGTCGAGGAAGATCCGGGTCACGTCGGCGGCGTTCGTGGTCTCGGCGAGGAAACCGGCGAGCTGCACGCGCTGCTGGCTGACCGTGGACATGGTCACCGTGGTGTCGCGCAGAATCGACAACAGGTCGGGCATCGCCTCGTCGTATCGGGTCAGCACGTCGGCGAGCTTGCGCACGTCGTCGCGGACGGTCGGCATCTCGGTGTTGAGCGCCGTGAGGTAGGAGTCGGCGGCGACGAGGTCCTCGCCGAGGCGGTCACCGTTGCCGCGCAGGGCCTCGGCGAGCGCGCCCAGGGTGGCGGCGAGCTTGTCCGGCTGGATCGCCTGGAGCAGGGGCAGCACGTCGTCGAGTACGCGTTCCAGTTCGATCGCCGCCGCCGTACGATCCTGGTCGATCACCGATCCACTGTGGATCCGGCCCGCCGATGGGCCCGTGGGCGGGATGAGCGCCACGTACCGTTCGCCGAAGAGCGTCTTGGGCAGTAGCCGGGCACTGACATCGCGCGGAATCCGGTCCGCCTGCGCTGGGTTGAGGGCCAGGCGCAGCGTGGCGTTCCGGCCGTCGGAGGTGATCCCACGTACCTCGCCCACCACGACGCCGTGCAATTTCACCTCGGCACCGTCGAGCAGTTGCGCGCCGGTGTGATCGGTGCGCAGCGTCACCCAGGTGACGGGGCTGAACGCCTTGCGGTACTGCAACACTGACAGCGTCAGCGCCGCGGCGAGGCCGATGATGAACGCGATGCCGAGCAGCCGGTTGCGGTTCATGCTCACCCCGCGATCCGGACGGTCGTGGTCGCGCCCCAGATGGCCAGCGACAGGAAGAAGTCGATGACGTTGACCGCGACGATCGCGAGCCGCACCGCCCGGCCGACTGCCACGCCGACGCCGGCCGGGCCGCCCGTGGCGGTGTACCCGTAGTAGCAGTGCACGCCCACCACCACGACGCTGAACACCAGGACCTTGCCGAACGACCACAGCACATCGGCCGGCGGTAGGAAGAGATGGAAGTAGTAGTCGTACGTACCGGCCGACTGCCCGAAGTAGACGGTGGCGATGGTGCGGGTGGCGAGGTAGCTGGCCAGCAGCCCGATGACGTACAGCGGGACGACCGCGATGAAACCGGCGATCATCCGCGTCGTGACCAGGAAGGGCAGCGACGGTACGCCCATCACCTCGAGAGCGTCGACCTCCTCGGAGATGCGCATGGCCCCGAGCTGGGCGGTGAAACCGGAGCCGACGGTGGCCGACAGCGCCAGCGCGGCGACCAGCGGGGAGATCTCGCGGGTGTTGAAGTACGCGGAGATGAAACCGGTGAACGCGCTGCTGCCGATCTGGTTGAGCGCCTGGTAGCCCTGAAGGCCCACCTCCGTACCGGTGAAGAACGTCAGGAAGCAGATGACGCCAACCGTGCCGCCGGCCACGGCCAGCGCCCCCGAGCCGAAGCTCACGTCGGCGAGCAGGCGCACGACCTCCCTCTTGTACCGGCGCAGCGTCCGCGGCGCCCATGCGAGCGACCGAGCGTAGAAGGTGAGCTGCCCGCCCAGGTCATCGAGCCGGTCAAGAACCGCCATCTCAGCTGCCCTTCTGCGGGACGACCTGGAAGTACACGGCCGTGATCACGAAGTTGAGCGCGAACAGCAGCATGAACGTGATGACCACGCTCTGGTTGACCGCGTCGCCCACGCCCTTCGGGCCGCCCTTCGCCGTCATCCCCTTGTACGAGGCGACCAGGGCGGCCACGGCGCCGAACACGAGCGCCTTGATCTCGCCGGAGATCAGGTCCGGGAGCTGCCCGAGGGCCTGGAAGCTCGCGAGATACGCGCCGGGGGTGCCGCCCTGCATCACCACGTTGAAGAAGTAGCCGCCGGACACCCCGACGACGCTGACCAGCCCGTTGAGCAGCACGGCGACCAGCATCGACGCGGCCACCCGCGGAGCGACGAGGCGCTGGATCGGGTCGATGCCGAGCACCTCCATCGCGTCCAGCTCCTCGCGGATCTTCCGCGAGCCCAGGTCGGCGCAGATCGCCGAGCCCGCGGCGCCGGCCACGATGAGCGCGGTCACGATCGGTCCCGCCTCCCGGACCACGGCCAGCACCGACGCGGCGCCGGTGAACGATTGGGCGCCGAGCTGGCGCACCAGCGAGCCGAGCTGCAGCGCGATAACGGCGCCGAACGGGATCGACACCAGCGCCGCCGGCAGGATCGACACCGAGCTGATGAACCAGGCCTGCTGGACGAACTCGCGTACCTGGAACGGGGGCCGGAACAGTCCGCGGATGGCGTCCAGGCAGAACGCGAAGAAGTTGCCGCACTGTCGCAACGGGGCGTCCACGTTCATGACGCGACCTCGCTGCGGTACAGGGTGCCGACCTCGGTACCGGGCGGGTCGGTACCGAACGATCCCGGCGGGGCAGGGACGCCGTGCTCGCGGCACCACTGGCCGGGCGGTCGTTCGGCGCGGCGCGTCCCGCCGTCGGACGGCCGCAGTTGTGGCGGAATGGGCGGCAACGGCGGCAGCGATACGCCGGCGGCTGCCTCGGCCTCGAGTTCGTCGGCGTCCTTCTCCTCGGCCATCCCGATGGGCCCGACCCGCTGGGCGCCCAGGAACTGGCGGACCACCGGCTCGGTGCTCGACAGCAGCATCTCCCGTGGACCGAACATCGCCAGGTGCGCGTGGTAGAGCAGACCGATGTTGTCCGGCACGGTGCGGGCGGTGTTGATGTCGTGCGTGACGATCAGGAACGTCGCGTCCGTCTGCTGGTTCAGGTCGATGATCAGCTGGTTGAGGTAGGCGGTGCGGACGGGGTCGAGGCCGGAGTCCGGTTCGTCGAACAGGATGATCTGCGGATCGAGTACGAGCGCGCGGGCCAGCCCCGCCCGCTTGCGCATCCCGCCCGAGATCTGGCCCGGCAACTTGTCCTCGGCCCCGATCAGCCCGACCATCTCCAGCTTCGCCGAGACGATCGCGCGTACCTGCGACTCGGACTTGCGCGTGTGCTCGCGCAATGGGAAGGCCACGTTGTCGTAGATGCTCATCGATCCGAACAAGGCGCCGTCCTGGAAGAGCACGCCGAGGAGGCGCCGCACCTGGTACAGGTCGCGCTCGGACAGCCGGGGCAGGTCCTGGTCGCCGATCCATATCGAGCCCCGGTCGGGCTTCAACAGGCCGACCAGCGTTTTCAGGAAGACCGACTTGCCGGTACCGGACGGGCCCAGCAGGACCGAGATCTCGCCCGCGGGCAGGGTCAGGCTCACGTCGGCCCACACCGGACTGCCATCGAAGGACTTGGTCAGCCCTTCGACGCGTACCTCGACGCCCACCCGCTCCTCCAGGTTGCTGGGTTGCACTTGGATATCGAGCGGGCATCGGGCCGTGTAACAGGCGGGGTCGCGGCCGCGACATCGACCCTCGCTCGATCCGGGCGGAACCGGGCATAGGTGGCGAGCGATGCGCCGGATCCGCCGTCCGCTGGCCGGCACGCCCACGTCCGGGTACCGTGCGTGTTACTCGCTGGTAACGATGGGTGGTACCGGATCGATGACCGTGCCAGAAGCAGAGCTCGTCGGCCTGGCCATCCGTGGCGACCACGACGCCGCGGCGCGGCTCATCGCCCGGATCCGGCCCGGCGTCGTCCGATACTGCCGGGCCCATCTCGGCCGCGTCGGTGGCGCATACACCACGGCCGACGACGTTGCCCAAGAGGTCTGCCTGGCGATTCTCAGGTCGCTGCCCCGCTTCCGCGAGGAAGGGCGCCCGTTCTCCGCGTTCGCCTACCGCATCGCCGCGCACAAGGTGACCGACGCCCAGCGGGCCGCGACCCGCCACCTAGCCGTGGCTCCCGCTGATGCGCTGCTCGACCAGCCGGACTCCGCACCTGGCCCGGAAGAGCAGGCGGTCGCAACCGACCTGGCGCGGCAGCTGTCCCGGTTGCTGGGCCACCTCTCCCGCAGCCAGCGGGAGATCATCGTGTTGCGCGTTGCGGTCGGCCTGGCCGCTGACGACGTGGGCGCAGTCCTGGGAATGTCGGCCGCCGCGGTCCGGATGGCTCAGTCCCGGGCTCTTGCCCACCTGCGTACGCTTGTGCGCGACACCCGTGACGAGGTGCCAGCATGAGCGACAAGATCCTGAACCCCGGCGAACAGCAGCCAGACCTCGGCGTGCTGGCCGCCGACACGACACTGCTCGATACCCTGGGGCGCGGTGAGCCGGCGCCCGCCGCCGATCCGGTCGCGGCCATGCTGGCGGCGTGGCGGGCAGACCTTGGCTCCGACATCACCGACCAGACCGCTGATCTCCCGGCCGTCGACGGGGGCCTGGCATCCGGCGGCAGCGTATCTGCCGGCCGGACACCTCAGGTACGCGACACCGACCTGACCGCAGATCTCGGCGGCCATGACGCGCCCGCCGCCACCCGCCGGACGCGCCGGGCGGCGCGCTGGGCGGCGAGCGCGGCCGCCGCGGCCGTGCTCGTCGCGGGCGGCCTGGTCGTCGCCGCCGGTCACGCGACACCCACCAGCCCGCTATGGCCGATCACCCGGGTCGCCTACCCCGAGCGGGCAGACGCCGCCGCGGCCGAGCACGCGATCGGACAGGCGCGCGAGGCAGCCACGCAGGGCCGCTACGACGACGCGCGCCGGCTGCTCGACCGGGCCGAAGAGCTGACCGCGCGCGTACGCGAACCGATACGCCTGCGGCAGCTACGCGCGGAACTGCAGTCCGTGCGCGCCATGCTCCCCGCCGCCGCACCGGCCATGCCCGTCACGCCCGCACCGTCGACACTCAGCACCCCGACGCCGACAGGCAAACCCGCGCCGACACCCACGGCGCCACCGGCTGCGCCCCCGACAACCCGCGCGGCGACGACGTCCGGTGGCCGCCCGCCGGCGGTACCGCCGACGCCGATCCTGCCCAGCGTCGGCGCTCCACCGCTCCCAGGGCCGACACCAACCGGCAGCCTCCTGCCGAGTCTGCCGTTGCCCGGCGTTACGGGCCTCATCCGCTCGACGCCGCGGATCCAATAGCCTGCATGCCGCTCCTCCATCCGCCGGCGGGCCGGGCAATCGGGATGCCGCAGGCCGGCACCTTGCCACCGCCTGGCGGCGATGCCGCCGCATTCGTCGCGCGGTGTCTGGACACTCGCTAGCGACCCCAGGCCGCTGGACACGTTGACGATGCATCCGGCGCCCGAGCGGCGCATCAGTGGCGGCGCGGCGTTGGTGACCGCAACGGCGCCGAACACATTGCTTTCCTGGACCGCGCGCAGCCGGTCGAGTGTGACCTCGCTGGGTATGAGTGTGGTCCCGCGATCAGACGCGGGACCACACACCACTACCTGACGGTTGCCGGGATCAGGCCGGAGTAGGCCTCGCCGTACCTGTGCGCCCGGTGCTGGCCGGGCGGGCTGTCGGTGCCATCACCGGTCGACCGGCGATCAGCACGTCGTAGATCGCCACCGCCACGATGCCGCCCACGATGGGGCCGACCGCGTAGATCCACAGGTCG
>DASYTU010000239.1:0-18323 GCA_036001925.1 Actinoplanes sp. | reverse complement strand
CCCGTACCTGCTGACGCAGCACTGGCAGGACTTCGGCGAGCTGCTGCGGGATCCGGTGTCGCTGGGTGCGCTGCGTCCCGGCCTGCTGTCCGCCGGCGGATACATCGTGATCTTCCTGTCGGCGGCATGGGCCCGCTTCTCGGGTCGCGACGTCACCAGCTGACTCCGGGGCGGCCGAGACTTCCATCGAAGCCTGGAAGAAGGGATGCTAGGGCGGCGTCAAATCATCCCCATCGATGCCCCGCCCCCACGGAGTTCACGTGCTTCGAAGACTGCTCGCCGCGCTGGCTTCCGCCGTCCTGGCCACCACGGTCCTCACGTCCACGTCCGCCCACGCCGCCGACCAGCCCTGGATGAACACCGCCCTGTCTCCCACCGACCGAGCGAACCTGCTGCTCGCGGCCATGACTCAGGCCGAGAAGCTGACCATGCTGCACGGCGGTTCCTCGTGCGGCTACGTCGGCTGCGTCAACGGCAACACCCGGCTCGGCATCCCGGCCCTGCACCTGCAGGACGGGCCGGTCGGCGTCGGCGACGGCGTCACCGGCGTCACCCAGCTCGCCGCCCCGGTCGCCGGCGCGGCGTCCTGGGACACCCGCCTGATGAAGCAGTACGGCCAGACGCTCGGCGCCGAGCAGTGGGGCAAGGGCACCAACGTGGTGCTCGCCCCGACCATCAACATCGTCCGCGACCCGCGCTGGGGACGGGCGTTCGAGTCGTTCGGCGAAGACCCCTACCTGGCCGCAAAGATGGGCGCCGCCGACATCCAGGGCATCCAGAGCCAGGGCCCGATGGCGCAGGTCAAGCACTACGCCGTCTACAACCAGGAGACCCGGCGCAACACCACCGCGGACAACGCCATCGTCTCCGACCGCACCGAGCGGGAGATCTACCTGCCGGCGTTCGAGACGTCGGTGACGGCGGGCGGCGCGGACTCGGCGATGTGCTCCTACTCGGCGGTCAACGGGCCGTTCGCCTGCGAGAACGGGCCCCTGCAGGACCAGATCCTCAAGAACGAGTGGGGTTTCGACGGCTTCATCACGTCGGACTGGGGCGCCACCCACTCCACCGTCGCGTCCGCGAACAACGGCCTCGACATGGAGATGCCCGGCAGCGACTACTACGGCAGCGCGCTGACCACGGCGGTCTCCAGCGGCCAGGTCGCGCAGGCGACCATCGACGATCACGTCCGGCGCATCCTCACGCCGATGTTCCGGCGCGGCCTGTTCGACCGCGCCCAGACCGGCAACCTCGACGCGACCGTCACCTCGGCGGCGCACACTGCGCTGGCCCGGCAGGTCGCTGCGCAGGGCAGCGTGCTGCTGAAGAATGCCAACGCGATCCTGCCGATCGCGGCGGGCACGCAGTCCATCGCGGTCATCGGTACGGGCGGCGGCAGCGCGCCCATGTACCAGGGCGGCGGTAGCGCCGGGGTGAACCCGTCCGGCTCGGTCAGCCCGCTGCAGGGCATCGAGGCCCGGGCCGGCTCCGGCGTCACGGTGACGTACTCACCGGGCACGGCTGGCGGCGCGATCACCGGTCTCGGCGGCAAGTGTGTCGACGTCGCGGGCGCGAACTCGGCGAACGGCACCGCGATCCAGCTGTACGACTGCAACGGCACCGGCGCCCAGAACTGGACCGTCGGCTCGGACGGCACCCTTCGCGCGCTGGGCAAGTGCATGGACGTGACCGCCGCGTCGACCGCCAACGGCGCCAAGGTCCAGCTGTACGACTGCAACGGCACCCATGCGCAGACGTGGGCCTCGTCGAACGGCACCCTGATCAACACGGGCTCCGGGAAATGCCTCGACGCGACCGGGAACAGTTCGGCAAACGGCACCCCGCTGCAGATCTGGACTTGCGGCACCGGGGCGAACCAGAAGTGGACGCTGCCCAGCGGCTCCGGCCACGACCAGGCCGTGGCCGCGGCCCGGGCCGCGAACCTGGCGGTCGTGTTCGTGAACAAGTTCGAGTCGGAGGGCAGCGACCTAGCCGACATCAGCCTGCCCGCGGACCAGAACCAGCTCGTCGCCGACGTCGCCGCGGCCAACCCGAACACGGTGGTCGTGGTCAACAGCGGCTCGGCGGTGGCGATGCCGTGGGCCGGCTCGGTGCGCGGCATCGTCGAGGCGTGGTACCCGGGCCAGCAGTACGGCGCGGCGCTGGCATCGCTGCTGTGGGGCGACGTGAACCCGTCCGGCAAGCTACCCGTCACGTTCCCGGCGTCGCTGTCCGACGTGCCGGCCCGGACCGTCGCCCAGTGGCCCGGCCAGAACAACACCGTGCAATACTCGGAGGGCCTCGGCGTCGGTTACCGCTGGTACGACCAGCAGAACATCGCACCGCTCTTCCCGTTCGGGTATGGGCTGTCGTACACGACGTTCGGATACGCGAACCTGGCCGTCGCCGCCCCGGACGCGGCCGGCAACGTCGCGGTCTCCTTCGACGTGACCAACACCGGGCCGCGGGCCGGTGCCGAGGTCGCCCAGGTGTACGTCGGCCAGCCCTCCTCGGCCGGTGAGCCGCCGAAGAACCTGCGTGGCTTCGCCAAGGTGGGCCTCGATCCGGGGCAGACCCAACGGGTCACCGTGACGCTGGACGCGCGCAGCTTCCAGTACTGGAACGGCGGCTGGGCGACCGCCTCCGGCAGCCACCAGATCATGGTCGGGGCCTCGTCGCGGGACATCCGGCTCACCGGCGCGGTCACGCTGGGCGGATCGGGATCGACGGCGCTGCCGCGTACCGGGTGGACCGCGACGGCGTCGCCGAGCAGCACCACCGACGTGCCGGCGCGGATGCTGGACGGCAGCACGGCGACGCGGTGGAGCAGCGGTACGCCGATGACGAACGGGAACACCGTGACCGTGGACCTGGCCGCGGCGCGGACGTTCAGCCGGATCGTCATGGATTCCGGCCCGAGCACGTCGGACTACGCCCGCGGCTACCAGATCGCGGTCTCCACCGACGGGACCACGTGGCGGACGGTCGGCTCCGGTACGGGCACGTCCGCGCTGGTGACGGCGTCGGTCGGGAGCCAGACCGCACGGTACGTGCGGGTCACCCAGACCGGGTCGGCCAGCTGGTGGTGGTCGATCGCGGAGCTCAACCTCTACACCTGACGTCCGGCTGCTCCGGGCCGCCCGCTTGGCCCAGGGTGACGTGTACCACTTCCCACGAGATCCTCGTAGTTGCAAACTATGTGCAACAGCAAGAGGGCGCGAGGAAGGCGGGCAACGATGCGTACGCGGGCGCACGAAGCGATCGGCCCCCGGGACTGGCTGAGCCTTTCCGGCATGGCCGGTTTCATCCTGGCGCTGCACGTCATCGGCTGGGGGCTGCTGATCGTCGTGATCGCTCCGGCGCACTACCAGGTCGGCGCGTCCGGGGTCTTCGGCGTGGGGCTCGGCGTCACCGCGTACACGCTGGGCATGCGGCATGCCTTCGACGCCGACCACATCGCCGCCATCGACAACACCACGCGCAAGTTGATGGCCGGCGAGCGGCGGCCGCTGTCCATCGGCTTCTGGTTCTCGCTCGGGCACTCGAGCATCGTGTTCGGCCTATGCCTACTGCTCGGCTTCGGCGTACGCGCCGTGGCCGGGCAGGTCGAGAACGAGTCGTCGCGGCTTCAGCAGATCACCGGCCTCATCGGCGTCGGCGTCTCCGGGACTTTCCTCTACCTCATCGGCATCATCAACCTGGTCCTGCTGGTCGGCATCGTGCGGATCTTCCGCCGGATGCGCCAGGGCTCGTTCGACGAGGCCGAGCTCGAGGATCAGCTCGACAACCGCGGGTTCATGAACCGCATCCTGAAGGGCGCGACGAAAGCCGTGACCAAGCCGTGGCAGATGTACCCGATCGGCCTGCTGTTCGGTCTCGGCTTCGACACCGCCACGGAGATTTCGCTGCTGGTGCTCGCCGGCGGGGCGGCGGCGTTCCAGCTGCCCTGGTACGCGATCCTGACGCTGCCCGTGCTGTTCGCGGCCGGCATGAGCCTGCTCGACACGATCGACGGCTGCTTCATGAACTTCGCGTACGGCTGGGCGTTCTCCAGGCCGGTGCGCAAGATCTACTACAACATGACCATCACGGGGCTGTCCGTGGCGGTCGCGCTCATCATCGGCACCATCGAGCTGGTCTCCATCCTCACCGACAAGCTGGACATCACGTCCGGGCCGCTCGCCGCGATCGGCGGCCTCGATCTCAACTACGTCGGCTTCGTGATCGTGGGCGTGTTCGCCGGCACGTGGGTCATCGCGCTGCTGGTCTGGCGCTACGCCCGCATCGAGGAGAAGTGGGCGGCGCGGCTCGCCCCGGCTCCGTCAGTCGACTAGCCGGCGGGCGCGGGCGATCATGGACAGCCGTGCCGGACGGAGGGCGTCGGCGCGGTCCCACATCCCCGGATCCAGCGCCTCGCGCTGTCCGAGGCTGGCGACGTCGCCGAAGCCGCGGGCGAAGAGTTCGCGGGCCATCTCGTCCGGGGCGAAGAACGAGAGCCACGGCTCGCCCCGCTCCGCGGCGGCCGGCGCGACCAGGTCGACGTACGTCTGGCCCGCGTCGTCGCGAAGTCCGGCCGGAAGCATGTAGTCCACGACGAGGTCGCTGCCGGGCGCGAGCGCGCGGAGCTCGTCGAGCGTGTGCCCGATCGCGTCGCGAGTGAGGTACATGCTGACGCCGAGCCAGCTCACCACCGCCGGCCTGTCGCCGTCGAGTCCGGCGGTCCGCAGGGCGCCGATCAGCTCGTCGCGCTCGAAGTCGACCGGGACGTAGCTGGCGGTGCCGCGCGGTTCCAGCCGCAGGGTGGCGAGCCGCTCGCGCTTGGCCGCCTGGGTGGCGGGATGGTCGACCTCGAAGACGTGAACGGCCTCGGCGAGCGGCGACCGGTGGGCGAACGAGTCGAAGCCGGCCCCCAGGATGACGTACTGGTCAGCGGATGCCCGAGCCAGCCGCTGCTCGGCGACGTGGGCCCGTGTTACGACCTGAGCGCGGGCGCCGGCGAGTACGAGGTGATCGCCGTGCTCGCGGTGGTACGCGATGAGCTCCTCGGCCCGGTCGCCCAGCATCGGCTCGGCCAGGCGGTCGACGAAGACGTACGGCTCGCGGTCGACGATGAGGTGGGCGGCCCGGGCCGCGGCGGCCGTGAGTGCGGTCTGACTGGTCTCGCGGGTGTGCATGTCAGCGAGACTAGCGCCCGATTTTGGCATTATATCACATAAGCGAACATTTTTCAAGAGCCGTTCGGTTGACTGAGCGTCCGACTTTACAATGGAAATCGTTTCCAACAAGATGGACCATGTCGCCGGCAGCAGCGCCGGACGAGTCCCCATCGAGAGGAAACGCATGTCGCTCAACGTCTCCCCCGACCTGCTCGCCACCGCCGAGCGCGGCGAGGTGTCCGACGCCGAGTTCGTCGACTGTGTCCGCACGTCCCTGCCGTACGCCTGGGAGGTTGTCAGCAGCGTGATGACCGACCTCGACGCGGGCGAAGGCGAATTCGCCGACCACGAGATCCCGCCACGGTCCGAGGCCGAGCGCGGCCAGCTGCTGCGCGCGCTCGCCAGCGACGCCATCCGCGGCGGCCTGGAGCGGCACTTCGGCGCGAAGCTCGCCTTCCAGAACTGCCACCGCGTCGCGGCGTTCCGCTTCTCCGCCGTGGGCGGCGAGCGGTACCAGCGCTTCGTGTCGCCGCGCGGGCAGCTGCTCAACCAGTCCCCCGAGCTGCGCAACTGCTGACGGAAAGCGACGACCGGACGGGCGGGCGGCCGTGGCCGGCCGCCCGTCGGTCAGTTTGTGCGGTGGCGGGCGTGCCGGACGGGCGTGCGATCGTGGCCGCCCGCCCGTCGGTCAGTTCGTCCGGTGGCGGGCGTGCCGGGCCGGCGCCGGGACCGCGGCCGGATGCAGGTCCGCCACGAGGGCGGCCAGCGCCGTGGTGATCGGGACCGAAGCGACGAGGCCGATCGTGCCGACCGCGCTACGCAGAATCTCCTGGGCCAGGAACTCGCTGGTCAGCAGATCGGTGATCGGCTCGCTGCCGGCCGCGATCAACAACAGCAGCGGCAGCGACGCGCCCGCGTACGCGAGCACGATCGTGTTCACCGCGGAGGCCACGTGGGCGCGCCCCACCCGAGCGGCCGCGCGATAGAGCTCCCAGCGGGACCTCTGGCCGGTGGCCGCCATCTCCGCGACCGCGATGGCCTGGGTGACCGTGACGTCGTCCAGGACGCCGAGAGCGCCGATGACGATGCCGGCCAGCAGCAGGCCCCGCAGGTCGATGCCCTGGTAGGTGGCCGACAGGTACGAGCTGTCGTCACTGCCGACGCCGGTCAGGTGCAGCAACGACGTGAAGCCGGCCCCGAGCAGCCCGGTCAGCACGAGGCTGAGCAGCGTCCCCGCCACCGCGACCGACGTGTGGACGTTGATGCCGTGGGTGAGGTAGAGCGCCGCGAACATGATCGCCGACGAGCCGACCACCGCGACCAGCAACGGCGGCGAGCCGTCCAGGATCGCGGGGATCACGAACAGCAGCAGGACGGCGAAGCTCACCGCCAGCCCGGCCAGCGAGGTCAGGCCGCGCCATCGGCCGAACACCAGGATCACCGCCACCGCGAGCCCGACTAGCCAGATCATCGGCGTGGAACGCTGCTGGTCCACCACCGAGTAGGACCGGCCCCCGGGCACCGCGTTCGGGAAGTAGAGGAGCACGACCTTGTCGCCGGGATGCAGGGCGGTCGTGCCCGGGCCTTGCGGCAGGTCGACGGTCTGGACGCTGCCCGTACCCGGGCCGTCGGTGACCCGCACGGTAGCCGTGCCGCACCGCTGCGGTGTGGCCACCGGTTGCGCCCCCGGCGGGCAGGCCCGCTCGGCGACCGCGCTCACCGTGCCGAGGGCCCGCTGGCCGCCACCGGTGTCCGGCGCCGTCTTCACCCTGCCGGGCCACAACACGATCAGCGCGACGAGCGTGGCGATCGCGCACGGCACCAGCACGGCCGTGACGATGCGCCGGGTGTGCCGCGACGCCGCGGGCGCCGGGCCGTGGCCGTGGCCCGCCCTGCCGTCGACATCCGGTCCGGAGACCGGTACCGGGTCCGGCGGTGGGCCGAGGTCTTCAATCACCCGTAGACGGTATCCGGACGCGCGGGGCCGGTTCGCCGATTCCCGGCAGAACTGATCTTCAAGGGGTTCCCCCGTTGCTCCCGGAGGAGGGCGTACTCATGCTGGTCGATATGCGAATACTCAGCGGCCTGCTTCTGATCACCGGCCTGCTCGCCGTGCCCGCGTCATCCGCGGCGGCAGCGGCCCCGGACACCACCCGCACGCCGGGGACCCCGGCTTACACCGTCAACCTGACCAGCAACTCGACCGGCGGCACGTGGACCGGCCACGAGAGCGTGACGTTCAGCAACACGTCCGCGACCCCGCTGGCCGAGGTCTACGTGCGGCTCTGGGACAACGCGCACGGCAGCTGCCCGTCCACACCCATCACGGTCAGCAACGTCACCGGCGGTACGGCGTCCGCGCTCACGGTGTCCTGCACCGCCATGAAGATCACCCTGGCGGCCCCACTCGGCCAGGGCGCCACCGCAAGCATCGGCTTCGACCTGTCGATCGTCGTGACCTCCGGCGTGGACCGCTTCGGCCACGACGGCGCCTACTACTTCATCGGCAACGCGCTGCCGGTGCTCGCGGTCCGGGACAGCCTCGGCTGGCACCTCGACCCGTACACCGACAACGGCGAGTCGTTCTACGCCCTGGCCAGCGACTACACGGTCACGCTCGACCACCCCTCCGGGATGTCCGTGCCGGCGACCGGCACCTCGACCGACAGCCCGGGCTCCGCCGGGCGCACGATCACCAAGGCCGTGGGCAAGCAGGTCCGCGAGTTCGCCTGGGCTGCCGGACCCTTCAAGAGGATCTCCGGTACGAACGCGGCCGGCGTGCTGGTCAACGTCTACTCGGTGAGTTCGATCGGCAGCAGCAGCGCCCGGTCCATGCTGAACGTGGCCGCCGGCGCCCTGGACGCGCACGCCGGCCGGTTCGGCGCCTACCCGTACGGCGAGGCCGACGTGGTGCTGGACAACGGCTTCTGGTTCGGCGGCATGGAGTACCCCGGGTTCGTGCTCGACCGGGTCAGCTCCACGGCGCTCGCGCACGAGCTGGCGCACCAGTGGTTCTACGGCATCGTGGGCGACGACGAATACACCACGCCGTGGCTGGACGAGGGCTTCACCGACTACGCCACCGACCTGTACTTCAACAAGACCGGGTCGGGCTGCGGCATCACGTGGCAGTCGTCGGCGGAGAAGCTGACCAACTCGATGGCGTACTGGGACGCGCACCCCAGCCGGTACGGCACCGTGGTCTACGGGTACGGCAAGTGCACGCTGCACGACCTGCGCCGGCTGATCGGGACGACCGCGATGACGGATCTGCTCCGCTCGTACGCGGCATCGCACTGGTACGGCGTGTCCACCGTCGCCGACTTCAAGGCGGCCGCCCAGGCCGCCGCGGGGGCCACGGACCTGGCGGCGTTCTGGGCCGCGCACCGCGTCGAAGGGTAGGACATCGGCGAGAGGCCGCCGGGGAAACCCCGGCGGCCTCAGGTGTGCAACGGGATCAGCCCGGTCGGCGGTAGCCGGCGATCGGACCGCGGTCGATCGTCGCCATCCGGACGCGGTCGCCGGTGTGCGGCGCGTGCACCACCATGCCGCCACCGATGTAGATCGCCACATGGTGGATGTCGCTGTAGTAGAAGACCAGGTCGCCGGGGTGGAGGTCGCCGCGACTGACCGGCCTGCCCTCGCCCCACTGGTCCTTCGTGTAGTGCTCGAGGTGCACGCCTACGCTGGCCCAGGCGGTCTTGGTGAGGCCCGAGCAGTCGAAGCTGTACGGTCCGTCCGAGCCGAAGACGTACGGCCGGCCGATCAGGCTGCATGCCTTCTGCGCCGCCCGGCCGCCCTTGTCGTTCGTGTACGTGACCGGGCACGGGCCGGTACGCAGCGGACCGTCGGACTCGCCGCTCGCGCCGTACGCCTTGATCCGCAGTTTCTGCAGGTCGTCGATCTTCTTCTGGATCGAGGACTTCTGCTTCGCCAGCTCCGCGTCCCGGGCCGCCACCTGGGCGGTGAGCAGGTCGAGGCGCTGCTTGTCCGCGGCGTACTTGTCGCGCAGCTTGGCCACGCCGCTGATCTCCCGCTCCTGGTGCCGAGCCAGCTCGTTGACGTACAGCAGCTTGTCGGTCAGGCCGGTCGGCGATCCGCTCACGATCATCGCGTTGAACGCGTTCGGCGCCCCCTGCATGTAGGCGTCCACGGCCAGCCCCTGCACCTGGGACATGGCGAGGTTCACCTGGAGTTCGAGCGGGCTGAGCCGAGCCGATAGGGCCTTCTGCTGGGCCCGGTTCTTCTGCAGCTGGCCGTGCACGTGGTTGTACTGCTCGATGATCGGTTCCAGCTCGTTCCACTGCTTGTCGATCTGGTCCTCGACGCTCGAGGGAGACGGCGTGGCGTTGGCGGCGGCCGGGCCGGTGAGGACAATTCCGGCGGCGGCGAGCGCGCAGACGAGACTGCGCAGAATTGCGGCGCGACGCGCCTCAATCCGATTCACGTGGGGGCGTGGTCCTTTCTTCCCTCGGCCGCCGACCGGGTTAGCTGACGGGTTCGGGCGGGAAGCGCGCCCGGCCGCAAAGGTGCGCGGCTTCACCCCACCGTTCGTGGGTCCCCGGCTCGTGTGAGCACGATTAGGCGGTGACTCGGCAGATCGCCCGCTTCGGACGATGGGGGCTGTCGAGCCGGACCCACCGTACTCCCGATCATCGGCGGATATGAAGCCGCCACGGCGGTGGAACTGTACGCGCATCGCCGCTGACGCAGCGTCACCGGACTGGTCTACAAAGGCCACGCATCCAAGGCCCGATCGAGCCACGGCACCACCAGGATCACGGTGGGTAACACCAGGATCGCTGCGGCGGCCGCGATGACCGCCGCCGTCACCCGGGCGGGCCGGACGTCCGCCGCCAGCCTGTCGAGCCGGCGGCGCCGTTCGTCCGCGCTGCCGGTGTCGGGCGCGGCGGCGTCGCCGAGGCGTTCGAGCGCGGCCCGCAGCGGTGCCTCGCCGCATCGCTTGCGCGCGGCGTCGTCCGCGACCATCTCCAGCAACAGGTGTACGGCATCCAGCGGCGTCCGGCTGCGCAGCGGCCGCGGTACGGCCTCGTAGAACGCGGTGAACGACTCGATGACGACGTCGTGCCGGTGCCGCAGATGCGCCGACTCGTGTGCGAGCACCGCGCCGACCTGCTCGTCATCCAGCACCTGCAGGGCACCATCGCTGACCACCACCCGCGGCGACCGTCCCGGCACGCAGTACGCGAACGGCACCGCGCCGTCCAGCACCCGCAGGCCCTCGATGTCCGGCCGGCGACGCTGCCCGGCGCGATCCAGCAGGTCGACGAGCATCCGGTGCCGGGCCCGGCGGGCGCGGGCGCGGTAACTGACGCCGGCCAGCGACACGAGGAGCCGGATGACGATGGTCGCGGCCACCGCGAGCGCGCCGATCAGCGCCGCGGCGGCGACCGTCCGCCCGGACCCGGCGGCACGGACCAGTTCCTCGGGGGCGGCAAGCACCACGCCCAGCGCGGACAGGACCGACGCGAGCCTGATTGCCTGCCAGAGCACGACCGCGGCCGCCGGGGTCCGGTACGGCCACCGGGCACCCGCCAGAATGTCGGGCACCACCAGCGACAAGGTCAGCGCGAGCGCGCCGAGCAGCAGCGCGGTCAACGGTTCTTCTTCGCCGCTTCGAGCGCCGCGGTCACGGCTGCTGGGTCGAGCCGGCCCATGAAGTGCGCGAGCGCGGCGTCGCGCGCCGCGCCATCGGGGGCGGCGCTGAGCGCGTCGAGCATCAGCGCGGCCGTCATCTCCTCGCGGGACTGCGCGGGCGCGTACCGGTAGGCGCGGTCGGCGCGCTCCTGCGTGACCACGCCCTTCTTCGCGAGCCGGTCCAGCACGGTCATCACGGTCGTATAGGCCAGGTCGCGGTCGCGGCTCAGCCGCTCGTGCACCGCTCGCACGGTGAGCGGCTCGCCGGCGTCCCAGAGCTGCGTCATGACCTCGCGTTCGAGGTCCCCCAAGGCCATGTGATCCAGCCTACTGCACGCCGTCGTACTACGCGCCGTAGTATCTACTACGAGACGTCGTAGAAGGGGGTACGGGATGGACGTGCTCGATCTGACCCGGCTGCAGTTCGCGGTCGTGACGATCTACCACTACCTGTTCGTGCCGCTGTCGATCAGCCTCGCCGGGACCGCGGCTGGCCTACAGATCGCGTGGCTGCGCACCGGAGATCCCCGTCATCGGGATCTGACCAGGTTCGTCGGGAAGCTGCTCATCGTCACGTTCGCGGTCGGCGTGGTGACCGGGCTGGTGCAGGAGTTCCAGTTCGGTATGGGCTGGAGCAACTTCGCCCGCTTCTACGGCGACGTGTTCGGGCCCACGCTCGCGATCGAGGGGATGCTGGCGTTCTTCGGAGAAGCGACGTTCCTGGCGCTCTGGTACTTCGGCTGGGAGCGCCTGCCCCGCGCGCTGCATCTGGCCACGATCGTGGTGGTCGCGGTCGGGACCGTGCTGTCCGCGTTCATCATCCTCGCCGCGAACTCGTTCATGCAGAACCCGGTCGCGTACGCGCTCGACCCGGTCACCGGCCGGGCGCGCCTGACCAGCTTCACGGACCTGCTGCTCAACAAGGTGAATCTGGCCGCGTTCCCGCACACGCTCGCGGGCGCGGCCATGGTCGGCGGCGCGCTGCTGCTCGCCATCGGCGTGTGGCGCCGCCCAGCCGACATTGCGTTCGGCACGCTCGCCCGGCTCGGGGCATGGCTGACGTTGGCCGGCGGCGCGCTCACCGCGCTCACCGGCGACCACCTCGGCAAGGTGATCACGCAAGTCCAGCCGATGAAGATGGCGGCCGCCGAGGCGCTGTACGCCACGACGACCGGAGCGCCGTTCTCGGTCTTCGCGATCGGCGACCCCGGCGGCGGCCGGCCGTTCTTCACCATTGAGATCCCGCGGCTGCTGTCCATCCTGGCCAAAGGCACGCCGGACGCCACCGTGCAAGGCATCGACGACCTGCAGGCCCAGTACGCCGCCCAGTTCGGGCCCGGTAGCTACGTACCGATGATCCCGGTGGCGTTCTGGACGTTCCGGCTGATGATCGGCGCGGGCATGCTGGCGGCCGCGGTCGCGCTCGCCTACTTGTGGTCCACCCGGCGGGGCCGCCCGCCGCACCGCCTGTTCGCGCGCTTCCTCCCGCTCATTCCGCTGTTGCCGGCCGCGGCCAACACGTTCGGATGGATCTTCACCGAGACCGCGCGCCAGCCGTGGATCGCGTTCGGCATCTCCAGGGTGGCCGACGGCCTCTCCCCCGGTCTCACCCGCGGCGAGGTCCTCGCGTCCCTGCTCGGGTTCGCCCTCGTGTACGGCGCGCTGGCAGTGGTCTGGCTGCGCGTGGTCCGGCACCTGGCCCGCCAGCCGCTGGCGCCACCAGAGGAAACCGTGTCCGTCGCCGAGCCCGCCGCCGTCTACTGAGGACATCGTGATGATCACTGTCTGGTTCGCCCTGGTCGTCCTCTGCTGGGTCCTGTTCTTCGTGCTCGAGGGCTTCGACTTCGGCGTCGGCCTGCTCGCCCCGTTGCTGGGCCGCGACGACCACGAGCGCGGCGCGGTGATCCGTACGGTCGGCCCGTTCTGGGACGGCAACGAAGTCTGGCTGGTCGCCGCGATCGGCGTGACGTTCGCCGCGTTCCCCGAGTGGTACGCGGCCCTGCTCGCCGGCCTTTACCTCCCGGTCGTCGCGCTGTTGCTGTTGCTCGCGGTGCGCGGCGTGGCCCTGGAGTTCCGCGGCAAGGCCGGCGGGACCCGCTGGCGCCGCGGTTGGGACGCCGCGCTCGCCGCCAGTTCGGCCGGGATCGTGCTGCTCTGGGGCGCGGTTCTCGCCGTGATCGTCCGCGGCCTGGCGCTGGGCCCCGACGGCGAGGTCACGGGATCCGGTCCGGGCCGCAGCCTCGACCCGGTCCTCACCCCCGCCGCGGGCCTCGGGGCGCTGGCCGCGTTGCTCGCGGCGGCGCTACTCGGCGCCACGTTCCTGTCGCTCCGCACCACCGGCCCGGTCCGGCGGCGCGCCCGGCGGCTGGCGGTGTGGCTGGCGTACAGCGGTGCGCTCGCGCTGGCGGTGGTGGCGTTCGGGACGGGCGCGCACGGCGTTCTCGCCGGGGCCGTGCTCTGCGCCGGCGTCGGCATGCTGGCCCGCGCCGGTCGCGAGGCGCTGGCGTTCGGCGGTACGGCCCTCGGGGCCGGGGCGGCCGTCGTGACGGTGTTCACCGCCCATCGGGACGTCGTGCTGCGGAGCACGCTCGACCCCGCCTGGTCGCTGACCATGACGGGCGCGGCCGCGACGGATGCGGCGCTGCGGCTGATGACGGTCGTGGGCGCGATCGTGCTGCCGGGTGTGCTGGTCTACCAGGCGTTCTCGTATTGGGTGTTCCGCCGCCGCGTCGCCAGCGAACGGATCCCGTCGTGACGGCACCCGCTGACCGGGGCCGTCAGGACGCCAACGGCTCGGAGCACGACGGCCGGGCGGCGGCAGCCCGGCCCGGCAAGCGTGCCGGTCGTAGCCCCCTCGACCCGCGGCTGCTGCGCCACGCCCGGACCAGCCGTTTCGGCGTCGCGGTGCTCGGCCTGCTCGGCGTCGGTCAGGCGGGCGCGACGCTGCTGGTCGCGGTCGCGCTCACGCTGATCGTCGCCGGGCATCGGAGCCACGCGATCGCGCTGCTGGCGGCCGCGTTCGCGGCCCGGGCCGCGCTGTCCTGGGCCGAACAGGTCGTCGCCCAGCGAACCGCGGCGCGGGTCACCGATGAGCTCCGCCGGTCGCTGCTCGCGGCCGCGTTGCGCCGGGGCCCGGCGTGGGTCGCCCGTTACGGCGCGGGCCGGCTCGCCGCCGTACTCACCGGCGGCCTGGACGCGCTCTGGCCGTGGTTCGCCGGATACCTGCCGGCGCTGGTCCTCGGCGTGGTGATGCCGCCGCTGGTCATCGTCGCGATGGCCCTCGTCGACCCCGCCTCCGCGCTGGTCGCGCTGATCACGCTGCCGCTGATCCCGCTGCTGGGCGCGCTGATCGGCCGGGCCACGCAGGCCCGCGCACGACGGCGCTGGGAGGCCGACGCGCGGCTCGCGGGCCACTTCCTCGACGTCGTGCAAGGGCTGGCAACCCTCCGCGTGTACGGGCGAGCCGAGCGCCAGATCGACGTCGTCGCCGCGATGACCGACCGGCACCGCCGCGCCACGATGCGCGTGCTGCGGGTCGCGTTCCTGTCGTCCACGGCATTGGAGCTGGTCGGCACGCTGTCCGTCGGCCTGATAGCGGTCGAGGCGGGTCTGCGGGTGGCCGCCGGCAGCCTCGCGCTCGGCCCGGCGCTGCTGGCGATCCTGCTGGCTCCGGAGGCGTACCGGCCACTGCGCGAGGTAGCGGCCCGCTACCACGCGAGCGCCGACGCGGCCGCCGTCATAGCCGACGTCGACGCAGTCCTGACCGATCCTCCCCCGCGCCCCGCCCCGTCGATCATGAAGGTGCTGCCACCCGCCGGCCGGTTTCGTGGCAGCAGCATCATGATCGATCGGGCCGGCGGCGGGCGGCTCGTTGGTGTGTGGGCGTCGGGCCTGCGCGTTCGGTATGCCGGCGCCACGGTGGACGCCTTGGCGATGGAGGGCATCGCCGTTCGCGGCGGCGAGATCGTCGCGTTGCGCGGGCCGTCCGGGGCGGGCAAGACGACGGCACTCCGGGCGCTGGCGGGCCTGCAACCGACCGATGCCGGCCACGTCAGCGTGACCGGTCCCGCGCCGCTGTACCTGCCACAACGCCCGACGCTGCCGCATTGCCGGACCGTTGCCGACGTCTTCGCCACAGCGCCCGCCGCGGAGCCGGCCACCACGGGCGGGAGCCGGAACGCCAACGGGGAGACCGACCAACCGGGACAGGCCGGTCTCCCGCCAGCGGATGAGATCCGTGACGCGCTGCGTGCCGTCGGCCTCGACCGCGAGATCACGCCCGACACCCCGCTCGGCGAGCGGGGGCAAGGCGTGTCGGCCGGTCAACGCCAGCGGCTCGCGCTCGCGGCCCTACTGCGGCGCGCCCGCATCGAGCCGGTGACCCTGCTCCTGGACGAGCCCACCGCCCACCTGGACGCGACCTCCGAGCTCATGGTGATCGCCGAACTGCGAGCCGCGGCTCGGCGCGGATGCGCTGTGCTCGCGGTGGCCCACCGACCGGCGCTCCTGGCGGCGGCCGACACCGTCATCGACATCGCGCCGCCCGCGCGTGCGTCGGCCGGAACGGCGGCAGGCAAGCCGCCGAGCCCGGCGTGCTGGCCGCCCGCGCCGGCGTCAGCCGGAACGGCGGCATGCGAGCCGCCGAGCCCGGCGTGCGCAGCGGAAGCGACGACCGAGACCGTCGTCGACGTCGCGCGCGGGCGGCCGGCGTCGGCCGAGCTACCGAGACCGGCGGTCGCGCCCTCGGCAGGGATCATCGTTGTGCCGTCGGAGCCGACGCCGGTTGCCGACGCCAGAACGGTGCCGTCGAGGCGGCCCTCCGGTCATTTCGGCACGATGTCGGGCGAAGCGGCTCGCCGGACCCGGCCAGCGCTAGCGCGGCCGGCTGTCGCCGTCGGGTTGGGAGCGTCCTCGTGGCTCGCGGGCGTCGTGCTGACCGGTGCGGCCGCCTGGTTGCTGGTCCGCGCGTCGACGCTGCCGCCGGTGCTCACGCTGTCAACGGCCGTGGTGTTGGTCCGGGCGAGCGCGGTGGCCCGGCCGCTGCTGCGGTATCTCGAGCGCCTCGTTTCCCATGATGTCGCGTTCGCGCGGCTCGGCGCGCGCCGGGCGCGCGTCTACGCCGACCTGATCCCGCGGGTGCCGGGGCCGCTGCCGCACCGGCGCGGCGACCTGCTGACGCGAATCGTCGACGACGTCGACGCGCAGGTCGACGGCCTGCTCAGGGGCCGGCTGCCGGCCGCCTCGGCGGCGTTCGTGCTCGGCGCGGCGAGCGTCGCCGCGGCGTTCACCGTGCCCGCGGTCGGCCCGCCGCTGGCAGCCGGCCTCGCGGTCGCCGCGGTGCTCACTCCGCTGCTAGCCCGCCGGCAGGCGGCGCGCCAGGAGACCGCGACCGCGCAGGCTCGGGCCGAACTCCGGGACGCCATCGTGGAGACGATCGACGGCATCGAGGAGCTGGCCGCCACCGCCCGGTCATCGGCCCCGGCCGCGATATCGCCGGGACCGGCGGCGCCTCGGACGCGGCCGGCCACGCGGTCCGGTGGTGCGGCGCTCGCCGTACCGGAGCGGCGCAGCCGGGTCTTGGCGCGGCTCGAAGCGCGAGCCGCCCGCGCGACCGGCCTGGCCGCGGCGCTGGGCCATCTCGGCTGGGGCGTAGCCGTGGTTGGCGCGGCTGTGGTGCTCGGGCACATGGCCGCCCGGTCCCACGAGATGGCCGCCGCGCTCCTGCTGGGCATCGTCGCGCTGGCCGACCCGGTCGCCACCCTGCCGGACGCCGCGGTCGCCCGCCGGCGCGCAGCCGGTGCGCGGGACCGGCTTGCCGGATTGGCCATGGGCGACCCGGCCAGCGGCCGCCCGGGATCGCCGCCGGCCGCGCCGCACCCCGACGGCGGCCGCACTCGGCACGGCCGCGAGCCGGGCGCGGGCGGTCCGGCAACCGGTGACCTCGTGGTACGTGGCCTCGTCGCGGGTTGGGATCCGGGCCGTCCGCCCGCGCTGCGCGGCCTCGACCTGGACGTTCCGGCCGGCTCCCGGGTCGCCGTGCTCGGGCCGTCAGGCAGCGGCAAGTCGACGCTTGCGGCCGTACTGGTGCGGTTGCTCGATCCGCGCGCCGGGACGGTCACGATCGGTGGCACCGACCTCGCCGCGCTGCACGACGGAGCGATCCGGCACACGGTCGGGCTGGTCAGCGACGACGCCGACCACGTCTTCGCGTCGACGCTCCGGGAGAACCTGCGCCTCGCCCGGCCCGGCGTGGACGACAGGACACTGGCGGCGACGCTGGCGCGGGTAGGCCTCGGTGAGTGGGGCGACCGGCTCGACGCCTGGCTCGGCACCGGCGGTACGACGATGTCGGGCGGGCAGCGGCGGCGGCTCGCGACCGCCCGCGTACTGCTCGCCGACCCGCGGCTGCTCATTCTCGACGAGCCCACCGAGGGCCTCGACGAGCCGGGAGCCGAGGCGCTGATGAGCGACCTGCTGGCCGCCGCAAGCGGGCGGACCGTGCTGCTGCTGACCCACCGCACCGAAGGGCTCGACCTCGTCGACCGGACGTGCACGCTCGAAGGCGGCCGGCTCCGCGCATTGACAACTGCCGAGGCATGAGCGGAAGCTGCCCCGAGAAAGCGCTTCCCCGACGTGGTCGGTGCGGAGCGCGGTCACCTGAAAGGGCCCCTGGGCGCCGCCTCTTACTCCGGGCCGGAGACGGCGCTCAGGCACCAGCACCGCGCTAGCCCAGCAGGTGCCCGGTCGTCGCGTCCACGTGGTCGGGCACGTCGTCGTGCCGGTCGCCGACGGTCGACGTGCCGGTCGGCTCGAACATCAGGATCGACGCGCCGTCCGGTGCGGACGGTTTGTGCTCGGTGCCGCGCGGCACGACGAACAGGCTGCCCTTCGGGAGGGTGACGCTGCGCTCGCCGGCATCGTCGCGCATGGCGATGGTCAGCTCGCCGTCCAGGACCAGGAAGAACTCGTCGGTGGCGTCGTGGATGTGCCAGACGTGCTCGCCGGCCACCTTGGCGATTCGCACGTCGTAGTCGTTCACGGAGGTGACGATGCGCGGACTCCACAGCGCGTCGAAGCTCGCCAGCGCGGCGGTCAAGTCGATCGGTTCCTTCATACCGCCATTGTGACCGCAGTCAGCGGTCCCGCTCCGAGTCCAGGGCTCTGCGGCTGGCCGACGCGTTCGCCTTCTGGATGGTGTCGACCAACTCATCCTTGGTCATCCGGGAGCGGCCGGCGATGTCGAGGCGCTCGGCCACGTCGAGCAGGTGCTTCTTGCTGGCGTTCGCGTCGACGCCACCAGCCGTGGGCAGGTCGGTCTGGACGCCGCCGGCGGCTTGAGCGTCGCTGGGGCCGCGCTGTTCCTTGGGTTCCCAGTGGTCGCCGACCTTCTCGAACGAGTGCCTGAGCGACGACATCGCCGTACGATGCGCGCGTTCGCCGTCGCCGCGTCCTTCAGCACGGAACCATCGGGGTAGAGATAGGCGAAGCCCGTGCCGGCCCGGCGCCGGC
>DASYTU010000238.1:0-26003 GCA_036001925.1 Actinoplanes sp. | reverse complement strand
CTCGAGCAGCCACCGGGTCAGGGCGCCGCTGCCGTGCACCTGCAGCTCACCCGCCGGCTTGGCCTTCAGCTCGCCGATGGCCGCCGCGAGGTCACCGGAGAGGACGGTCGTGTCCGCCCACCGCGGTTCGGTGAGCGTGTTGGATGCGACGTACTTGGGCTTCGTGTTCAAGGCACCTGCGAAAGGGTTACTGCCCGGATCCATCACGCCCCAGTAGCCGGCGAAGATGTCGTAGGTCCGCCGGCCGAACAGGAACGCGTCGGCGCGCTGGTAGACCTGTTCTACGAACGTCCTCGACTCGTCGTCGGAGTGCCCCAAGGCCCATCCACCGCGCTCGAATCCGCCCCTGCGGTCCTCGTCCGGCCCGCCGAGTCCCTGCATCACTCCGTCGACGGAGACCTGCGTGGTAGTCGTCAGTTTCATGATCGCGGTTCCCTTCTCATTGGGGCGCCCATCGTGGGCGGCCTCACCCCTGCTACGAACACCCCTGCCCCGATCCGACACCGACTCCGAGATTTCTTTCGAGGATCTTCTGGTCCGCCGGTTGTAAGCGATCCGA
Organism: Actinoplanes sp.; assembly: GCA_036001925.1. Lineage (GTDB taxonomy): Bacteria > Actinomycetota > Actinomycetes > Mycobacteriales > Micromonosporaceae > Actinoplanes. The sequence continues at coordinate 25,444 of DASYTU010000238.1, read as the reverse complement.
CAGCGCGACGGTTTCGGGGCGACTTCGCTCCACTTCCTCGTGTGCGCGTCCAGTGCGGACCTGGCTAGTCGTCCGCACGTGCCGCTGTCCGCGCGGTCATCGTGCGAAAGCCCGACGCTCGATAGTCCCCAGGTACTGACGCCCAAGGTGCGGAACCGTGCGCCGTGGCGGCGCCAGGCGTGGGCAGCTAACCAGCCTCACACTGAATCGTTCTCAAGATCGAACTGCGCTACTTTCTTGACGCCAGACAGATGTCGACTAGGTCGGTCGCCCCTCGGTCGGCGTTCAGTAGATCATGCTCGATGTCGCATGAGCGCGAAGGGGCGTACCTTCTCGCCCTTCTCCGCGAACGTTGGGGGGAAGAGCCGGGCTGGACGCTTCGTCCCAACAAGCCGTACGGCTTCTATCTGCTGTACCGACGGGAGTCCGTGCCCATCAGCGACGTCCGGCAGTTGATCCAGAACACCTTCGGTTTCGCCAACGGGCCGAGCTTCATCATCGGTGACCTGCAGGAGTCGGCGTAGTCGCGTGTAAACTTGTCGTATGTCTCGATTTTTGATGGGGGCGGCCGAGAGCCAGCAGCGATTTGGTGGTATTAGCCGGCAACGCGTGTGCCAACTCAGCCAACGTACGGACTGGCCGTCTCCTTACGATCACCTAGTCCAAGGCAGGGTGTGGAAGCGGGAAGACATCGAAGCATGGATACGGGTGCATCGACCCGACCTCGACGTCGAGTGACTTCTTCCGTGTCAAGGAACGATCATGGCGGCTTGAGCTGCGCCTATACCTGCCGTGAGCTGCATGAACGGTCCGCCAACGTCCATGTCCGTCCGAGCTTGTATCGGCTGGTTGTCACCCATTTGGTCACTCACCTCTGGCCGGCTGCCTGGTGCGCTCGAAACTGCTGCCCCCAAGCTACACACGGTTTAGGAATGGAGGAGCGCTTCAACATCGATAGCGTTTACCTGGGCCGATCCCGGTGACCACGAACGTGTTACCAAGATCATTGCATCCATTCTGCACCGTCGCCTTCGTGCTGGCCGGTAACGGCTGACGATCATCGTCGGCGCGACTCGGTGGTTCATTGGCCGGATAGGTCACATGACCGACCCGGCCAATTTGTGGCTCGTTGTGCACCTGCGAGGACGGGACGGGGCCAGGCACTCCGGTCATGGCGGCGCCTACATGTCTTAAGGTGCATGATCGTCGTTTTCGGCCATTTCCGGTCTCTTCTCCATGCAAAACGTGGGATAAACCGTGGACGGTTCGATACGTCATCTGGCGGGTGCGTGTGACGGGCCCTCCCCGTAGGGTTTTGGGGCTGGCGCGGATGCGCTGTGCCGTGGGCCCGGTGGATATTTCGCAGATGGGAGCCGTACTCGGCGCTTCCGAGCGCAGAGAGGAGTCGACATGGGTGCGAACTCGCGACTGCCGGCGTTTGCGGTGGCGTTGCTGCTTCTGGCCTCAGGCTGTGGAGGCGATGGGTCATCCCAGTCCGCGAGTCAGAAGGGATCAAGTGGCTCGACGAGTTCGCCGTCTTCATCCAGCGCAGCAGGTCCCTCCATCGTTGGCGAATGGCAACGCCTCACCACATGCCAGGAGCGAGCCGACGCATTGACTGCAGCCGGCTTGGGCGCGTATGCGGCCGAATCGGTTGCGGGTGATGGATTCATCGTCGGTGTCACTCAGGCGAAGGACCTCAAAGACCCGAAGCATCCCTGCGTCGGTGCCATTGAGCAGAAGCACTCCCACTTCTTCACCGCGGATGGGAAGTTCGGGTCGCGGGATGCGAACGGACAGGATGTTGACGATGGCACCTGGCGTCAGACAGACAGCAAGACCATCATCATCGGGCCCGCGAATGGCGACACTCGAGTCGGGACGACGTTCCACTTCACGATCACAGACAACAAGATCCTCAAGCTCTACCCGGTTATGCCCGCCTGTGCGAAGTCGGGCTGCTTCGAGGGCCAGTGGGCCGTCAACGTCAGCTACAACGGTCTGCCCTGGGACCGCATTAGCTGACGTCTTCCTGAGCATTGACGACGAAGTGTCAGGGAGACTGGACGATCCCCGGCTTCGACCCGATACGCGGCCTGCGGCCAGGGTTTCTTGGGCGAAGTCACGACCGCCAGTCTGCAAGAGGGTAGGGGAGGACGGGAGCGATGAACTCCCCGTTAGGAGGGAATCCCGCATGACCCCCGACGAGCACGCCGCCCGATCTGAGGAACTCCTCAACCTCGCCGAGGACACGTATGCGAGTGTCACGCCGCTCATCGACTCCCACGGGATCGACGACGAACGGCTGAGTAGCACTCTGGCGGAGGTTAGCGTCATGGCTCAGATCGCCCAGGTCCACGCCACCCTGTCGCTCCGCGGACCCACATACCGGCCGGCCCCGGATGTACCCCTGCCGAGTTGAAGTGAGAGGTGAGCTGGTGGCCGACATGATTCCTCATCAGGTGTCCGTCCCACGGAGTCAAGCTCACACCCGCTCAGGCGACTCGCTTACAACATCTGTATCTGTGCGCTTCGTCGTAGCTATCGACGGGATCGGTACTCCGGGCGGTGATCGTGTTGCCACGCCAGCTCGGAGGCCGCGACCTGCGCATCCGCGCCCGCCGCCCGGTACAACTCAGCCAGCCTGTCGTACCCCGGCCAGCCGTCGAGCTGCACCGCCACCAAGGCGTGGCCGAGGACCACGTGGTCGCGGGTGACCGCGTGCAGCTCGGCGATCGCGTCCTCGCGCGGCCGGTCGGCGAGAGGACCGAACGTCCACCGCTGGCCGATGCCGCTGACCTTCGACGCTGTCGCAAGCGGCCGCCGCGCCATCTTCGATTGTGTCCACAAACCATCGATGATCAGGCGGCGGCCACCCCCGCACCGCAGGCACTCCGGGCAGTGACCCAAACAGCGGTGGAAGAGGTCTGGATCAAGAATGCGGCGCTCAGCAGGATGGCTCTCCGAGAACGATCATGGTGACTGCCTAGGTTTCGAGGGAGAACGATAGGCCGAGCATCGACTCGCGCCGCCGGTCGTGTCGGGTCGACGGTGCGGAGTGGTCAGCGCTTGAAGGCGTCCTTGATCTTCGCCCCGGCCTGTTTAACGTCGCTCTTGGCCTGGTCACCGCGGCCTTCGGCCTGCAGGCGCCGGTTGCCGGTGACGCGGCCGACGATCTTCTTGGCGCCGCCTTTGACCGCTTCGGCCTTGTGCGCGATCTTCTTGGCGATACTCATGGGTTGCTACCTTTCGTGAGTCATTCTGCGCGAGCGGGCGGATCGGCAGCGGCATCGGGGGCGGGCTTGCCGGTCAGCGGCTCTGGGTGTGTGGCGGCGGCCTGCCGGGGAGCGGATCGGCGCCCGGGCAGGTGCAGCCTGCTCCGGCGACCGTCGTCTGGGTTGAGATGGCGGTCGCCGCGGGCCGTGCCGTTCCCCAGCGTGCTCGCCGTGGAGGCGCGGGCGGTCTCGCGCTCGTCGATGAGGTCGTCGCGGGCCTGGCTGGCAGCGGCGGTCTCGCGGCGGGACTGCTTGAGCCCGCGGCGCGCCGCGCTGCCGCGGCGGGAGGTGCGGCGCGCGCCGGCCAGCAGCAGGGTCAACCCGAACAGGGCGACCGCCCCGACCACGATGCCGTAGAGGAACAGCGTGCCGGTGGAGCCGGTCACGTGGTAGCCGAATACCGAGAACCCGTCGGTGAGCGCATGCGCGCTGCCACCGTTGCCGAGAACACCGGCCACGCCGACGATCACCGCGGCGAGCAGGATGATGAGCCCGAGGATGACGATCATGACACACTCCAGACGTCAACGTTGTAGACCTACAGTCAACGCCGTAGCTAGAGTGATGTCAACGTCGTAGGTCTACACGTGCGCCAACGCGGTGACCGTGGGCCTCGAACACATGAGAGAAGGTGCCGCTGCGATGAGCCCACCGCCAGCCGACCGCGCCGTCGATGACGCCGCCCCCAACGGGAGTGGCAAGATCACCCGGGATGTGGTGCTGGCCGCCGCGCTGGAGATCATCGACCGCGACGGGGTCGACGCGTTGTCCATGCGCCGCCTCGCCCGCGCCCTGGGCCGGGACCCGATGATCCTTTACCGGCATGCGCCGAACAAGGCGGCCCTGCTCGACGGCGTCGCCGAGACCGTGCTCGCCCAACTCAAGGTGGACTCCACCGATCGCGACTGGGCCGCCCAGTTGCGCACCGTCGCCCGCGACTACCGCCGGCTGGCGCTGGCCCACCCGCACGTGGTGCCGCTGCTGGTCACCCGGCCCGTGGCCACCCCGCTCGCGCTCCGCCCGCAGGGCACCCTGCGCCCACTCGAAGACGTCCTCACACTGCTCACCCGCGCCGGATTCAGCGGACCCGACGCCCTGCACATCTACCGGGCCCTGTTCGGGTTCCTGCACGGCCACGTACTCAACGAGCTACAAGAACTCGTCGAAAATCCCGACGAGACCGACGACCTGCTGCGGCTGGGACTGCACCGGCTACCGATCCGCGAATTCCCCCTGCTACGCAGCCTCGCCCCGGTCCTGGCCTCCCACGACGGCGCCACCGAACTCGAACGCGGCCTCGACATCCTCCTCACCGGACTGACAACCACACTCATCCCCCAGACCGAGTGATTCACCCCGCAGCCCGTGCCCCAGCTCGACCAAAATGACCTCGAGCCCCCGCCGAACAGGCGAACACGGTCCTGAAGATGACGGTCAAGGCCCTACGACACGTCAGCCTCAACCCCTGCACGGTCGGCCGGATCGTCGAGGTCTTGCACGCGCCCTTCGCGAACCGGAAGCACGAAGCACACCAATGGCGAGAACCTGTTCAAAAGGGCCGAGACCGTTGTCCATAGTCAGCATCCTGTCACTCCCGCGCCGACGGTCGGACAGATGTGAGAGCGCTTCGCCGAGTCGGACGTCCGTTGATCTGCCCGGACTACGATCATCGACCCCTCGTTTGTAAGTTCTGGGCGCTTCGTCCGGCGGCGTATGTCCGCGTCCGTGGCCTCGGGCAGTCGTCCGCCGCCATCACTGTCCGTATGGCTCCGTCCGGGGCGGTTGCTGTCCGCGTTGCTGTCAGGGTTGCTGTCATTACGCGGTCTATCGATCTTGGTGACCGGATCGTCCCTGGTCGGAGTGGAGCCCCCGGTCGGAATCGAACCGACGACATCTCGCTTACAAGGCGAGTGCTCTGGCCAACTGAGCTACAGGGGCGCGGGCCTCAGCATAGCGGCTGACCCCCTGACGGGCCGAAACGCCAGCACTCGACCCCCTTGGCCCGTCCCACAGAGCGGGGCCGAGCTTGGCAGGTTCAACAAAAAGTCTTACGGTGACGGGGCGTGAGTCAGCTCACGCTGTTCCTCCACTCGGATCGTCCGGCACGTTCCTGCCGGTGGAAAGGAAGTCGATTCACCATGGCTACGGTCACGTACGACAAGGCCTCCCGTATCTATCCCGGGTCCGAACGCCCCGCGGTCAACGAGCTCGACCTCGAGGTCGGCGACGGTGAGTTCCTGGTTCTGGTCGGCCCCTCCGGCTGCGGCAAGTCCACCAGCCTCCGCATGCTCGCGGGCCTCGAAGATGTCGACCGCGGTCGCATCCTGATCTCGAACAAGGACGTCACGAACCTGCCGCCGAAGTCCCGCGACATCGCGATGGTCTTCCAGAACTACGCCCTGTACCCGCACATGTCGGTGTACGAGAACATGGCGTTCGCCCTGAAGCTTCGCAAGACCTCGAAGTCGGAGATCGACCGCCGGGTCAAGGAGGCCGCCCAGCTCCTGCAGCTCGACGAGTACCTGAGCCGAAAGCCGAAGGCGCTCTCCGGTGGCCAGCGCCAGCGGGTAGCCATGGGCCGCGCGATCGTGCGCGAGCCGCAGGTGTTCCTCATGGACGAGCCGCTGTCGAACCTCGACGCCAAGCTCCGCGTCCAGACGCGTTCGCAGATCGCCACGCTGCAGGCGAAGCTCGGCATCACCACCGTGTACGTGACCCACGACCAGGTCGAGGCCATGACGATGGGCCACCGGGTGGCGGTCATGCTCGACGGCGTGCTGCAGCAGTGCGACACGCCGCGGACGCTGTACGACACCCCCGACAACATCTTCGTCGCCGGCTTCATCGGCTCCCCGGCCATGAACCTCAAGACCGTCCCGCTGACCGAGTCCGGCGCGAGCTTCGGCCCGCTGGCCGTACCGCTGAGCCGTGAGCAGATGGCGGCCGCGCAGAGCGGCGGCGGCAAGGTTACGGTCGGCTTCCGGCCCGAGGCGACCGACGTGGTCGGGCCGACCGAAGGCGGCCTGCCGATCGACGTCGACCTGGTCGAGGACCTGGGCTCGGACGCCAACGTCTACGGTCACGCGGAACTGGACGGCGGGGCGGAGCGGTTCGTTGTCCGCGTCGACCGGCGCCACATGCCGCACATGGGGGAGACCGTGTTCATCAAGCCGCAGACCAACCAGGTGCACCTGTTCAACGCCAGCACCGGCGCGCGTATCAGCGCGCGTATCAGCTGACGTTCCACGACGAAAAGAGGGGCGGCCCGAGGGCCGCCCCTCTTTCGTTCCGCGGCAAACACGCTTCGCGGCCACCACGGTGCACGCGTTGGCGGGATAAACCGAGCTGAGACAAAGCTCGCCTAGGGTGTCGCCATGCGCATCGAGCGGATCGTCGACGCTGCGGCCGTACACCTTGCTGCTGATCTTTTTGATACGCCGCCGCTGGCGGCGGCGACCGAGCGGTTCCTGGCGGACCCCACACACCATCTGCTCTTCGCCTTCGACGAGGCGGGGCGCGCGGTGGGCATGATCTCCGGGGTCGAGACGACCCATCCCGACAAGGGTACGGAGATGTTCGTCTACGAACTCGGAGTGGCGCCGGCGGCCAGGCTGCAGGGCGTGGCGACCGAGCTCGTCCGGACGCTCGCGGACATCGCGCGCAAGAGCGGCTGCTACGGCATGTGGGTCGCCACCGAACCCGACAACGAAGCGGCCAAGGCTACGTACCGCAAGGCCGGCGCGAACGAGGAGGCCCCGTTCGTGCTGCTCTCCTGGGATCTCACCACGGAAGACCGGTCATGACCGCGCCGGCGAGAAGCTGGCTGATGCCGATGCGGGCCCGGTCGGCGACCGAGAGCCACCGTGTCTCGACGCCGCTCGAGCTGTTCTTCGACCTCTGCTTCGTGGTAGCGGTCGCGCAGGCCGCCGCGCTGCTGCACGACGCCGTGGCGGAGGGCCACCTCGGGCACGGCATCGGCGGGTACCTGATGGTGTTCTTCGCCATCTGGTGGGCGTGGATGAACTTCACGTGGTTCGCGTCCGCGTACGACACCGATGACGACGTCTACCGGATCACCACGCTGGTACAGATCGCCGGCGCGCTGGTGCTGGCCGCCGGAGTCGGCCCGGCGTTCGACCACGGCAACTACGTCGGCATCACCGCCGGCTATGTGCTGATGCGACTGGCGATGGTGGCGCAATGGCTGCGTGCCGCTCGCAACGACGAGCAGCGCCGTGTCACCGCGCTGCGCTACGCCGCCGGGATCACGATCATTCAGATCCTCTGGCTGATCCGCTTGGTCCTGCCCGACTCGTGGTCCACGCCGGTCTTTCTGATCCTCGTCGTCGGTGAGCTGCTCGTGCCGATCGTGGCGGAGCGGGCGCCGGGTGGCCCGACGACGTACCATCCGCACCACATCGCCGAGCGGTACGGCCTCTTCACCATCATCATGCTGGGCGAGTCGGTGTCGGCCGCGACCATCGCCGTGCGTGCCGGCCTGGACGGGGGCGAGCGTGTCCCGGCACTGTTGTCGTTGGCCGGTGCGGGCCTGCTCATCGTGTTTGCGCTGTGGTGGCTCTATTTCGACCGATCCGCGCACGGCCTGCTCACCACGCTGCGTACGTCGGTGCTGTGGGGCTACGGCCACTACGTTATTTTCGCCGCCGCGGCCGCGGTTGGAGCGGGTCTCGCGGTGGCCGTGGACTACGACCTGGACCACACCGAGATCTCCGGCCGGGTCGCCGGGTATGCCGTGGCGCTGCCGGTGTCGCTCTACCTCATCTTCGTGTGGCTGCTGCACATCCGGCCCCACCAGCGCGGGCCGTTGGTGATCGCGTGCCCGGCAGTGGCCGTGCTGACGATGCTGACACCGTTCGGGCCGGCGCCGGTCCACGTGACCGCGGCGTTGCTCGTGGTGCTGGTCGCGGTCACGGTCACGCTGGGGCGCCGGGTGCCGGATCCGGTCGGGTAGTCCTCCCGCTGTGCAACTAGGACTAAAGGCTCGGATGGGGCAACGATCGGCTAGCGTTGTCGGTTCCCGGCTGATGTGTGCCACGGGCGGTCGCGCCCTTATTACGATCGCGTGCATGACCGACTGCAGCGAGGGCCGCGAACGCATGCCAACGGAAGCAGCGGCATGACCGCAGAACCGTCGCGAGACGTGCCGCGGCGGTCGCTGGTGTCCCGCCTGCGCGACCGCAACGGCGGGGACGCCCGGCCGCACTTCGTCGTCTGCGGCAGCGATGCGCTGGTCTACACGCTCGTCGAGGAGCTTTCCAAGGCCGGCCACCGGATACGGCTCACGGTCGTCGTGCCGCCGCGGTTGCGCTCCGACGTGCCGGACCTGACCCAGCTGAACGACGTACGGGTGGTCCGCGCCGAGCGGCTCGACGAGAGCACGTTCCAGTCCGTCGGGCTGACCGGCGCCGACGCATTGGCCCTGGTCATGCCGGACGACGTCGTCAATCTGCATGCGGCGCTGTGCGCGCAGGCCGTCGAGCCCAACCTCCGGCTGGTCATCCGGATGGTCAACACGGCCCTGGGGCACGGGGTTCGCAAGCTCTTCGCGTCGCGCGCCGTGCTGTCCGATGCCGCGATGGCCGCCCCCGCATTCGTGGCCGCCGCCCTGGGCGAGGTCGCTCCGACGCACTTCCGGCACGCCGGCCGGACGCTGTACGTGGCGCGGCGCGCCGACGTACCGCAGACGGCCGTTGTCTGTGCCCTGACCGCCGCGGACGGTGCGGGGCAGGTGCAGGTCCTGCCGGCGGATCCAGCGCCCGCGGCGGCGCGGCCGACGGACCTGGTACTGGCCGAGGCGACCGGGCGGCCCGTCGGTCAGATCGTGGCCGCGCAACGGATCGTCCGGAGCCGGCGCCGCCGGCGCCCGTTCGTGGCCGTGGGCCGGGGGATCCGCGCGGCGCTGAGCCGCAAGCTCGGGATCGCCGTGCTGGTAACCCTCGTGATCACCGTGATGGCCGGCGCGGTGCTGGCGAATGCCGACCAGGTGCACGGGCTCTGGAGGTCGATCTACGTCACGCTGCTCACCGCGGTCGGATCGTCCAACGTGGAGCCGAACAAGCAACCGGTGGCCCAGGTCGCGCAGCTGCTGCTGACGCTCGCCGGGGTGGCGCTGCTGCCGCTGGTCACCGCGGCCGTGGTCGAGGGGATCGTCAACGCCCGGCTGGCGCTCTCCGACGACCGACGGCGCCGCCCGTACTCCGATCACATCGTGCTGGTCGGCCTCGGCACGGTGGGTACGCGGGTGCTGCGCCAGCTGACCGACCTCGGCCTCGAGGTCGTCGCGATCGACCGGAACTCCGACGCGCGTGGCGCGCGAGCCGCGGAACAGCTTGGCGTACCGCTGATCGTGGGCGATGCGGGCCGCGAGGAGACGTTGCGGGCCGCCTCGATCGAGACCTGCAAGGCGCTGGTCGTGCTGTCCACCGACGACGTGACGAATCTGAAGGCCGCCCTGAACGCCCGCGCGGCCCGCCCCGACGTGCGGGTGGTGCTGCGGCTCTTCGACAGCGACTTCGCCGGGCGGGTGCAGACCGCTTTCAACATGGACATCTCCCGCAGCGTGTCGCGGCTGGTGGCACCGGCGTTCGCCGCGGCCATGCTCGACCGCGATGTGGTGGTCACGATCCCGGTCGATCGGCACGCCCTCCTGGTGGCGTCGGTGCAGGTGCTGGCCGGGTCCCCGCTGGAGCGTGCGCCGCTGCGCACCGCGGACCGGCCGCTGAGCGTACGGGTGATCGGGCTTTCCGCGCCCGACTCCGAGTGGGTGGACTGGTCGCCGGACCTGGCGCACGAGCTTGTCGCGGGCGACCGGATCCTCGTCGTGGCGCGGCGCGCCGGCCTGCGGATCCTGCTCGAGGAAGCGACCCCGCCGCCGCTAGAGCAGGCCGGCCTCGACGCCGCTCAGTGAATCCACCTCGACACCCAGTACGGCCTGCTCGTCGGGCTTGTGGGCCAGCACGTCCGTGATATACGACTGCACCGCCGGGCCCATCCCGACGTCCCGCCCGGCCTCCTCGGACAGCAGCCATTTGTGCTGGATGATCTGCGAGAAGATCTCCTGCGGCTCGAGCTTCCGGCGCAGGTTGGCGGGCACCGCCCGGACCACCGGCTCGAAGACCTCGGTGAGCCAGCGGTGTGCCGCCTGCTGCTCATCGGTCAGGTCGCTCTCGGCCCGGTACGCGTCCAGGTCGTTGAGCAACTGCCGCGCCTGGTTCTCCTCGGCGTCTAGCCCCGTCAGTCGCAGCAGCCTGCGCGTGTGGTAACCGGCGTCGACCACCTTAGGGCGCACCCGGTAGCCGCCGTCCACGGTGGACATCGCCACCTCGGCCACGTCGAAGCCGAGGTCGTTGAGCCGGCGGATGCGGCCCTCGATGTCGTGCCGGGCGTCGCGCGGCACCTGCTGCTCGTACGTGACCTCGTGCCACAGCCGCTCGTACCGGGACACGATGTCGTCGACCACCGCCTCCGGGTCTATCGACTCGTGCAGCAATTCGGCGGCCTGCAGGTCCAGGCACTCGCCGAAGACGTTCTCGCGGAGGATCTCGATGTCCTCGAGGCGTTGGCCCTCGGACAGCTTCGGGTAGAGCTTGCCGGTTTCGGCATCGACGAGGTAGGCGGCAAAGGCGCCCGCGTCGCGGCGGAACAGCGTGTTGGACAGCGAGCAGTCGCCCCACGAGAAGCCGGTGAGGTGCATCCGGACGATCAGCGCGGCCAGCGCATCCAGCAGCCGGTTCATCGTCTCCGGCCGCAGCACGTGCGAGAACAACGCACGGTACGGGAGCGAGAACTGCAGATGCCGGGTGATCAGCACCGTCTCCAGCGGTTCGCCGGCTTCCGACTCGCGATCGGTGACGATCGCCACGGCCTCCACGGCCGGGAAGTCGATCCGCTCCAGCGCGCGCAGGAGGTCGTACTCCTTTTCCGCGATGCGCTCCCGGGTTTCCTTGAGCGCGTAGACCGTGTCGTTGAGGTGGACGAACCGCACGATGTGCCGCGAAATGCCCTGAGGCAGCACCACGAGGTGGTCTGCCGGCCACTCCTCGAGCGGAACAGACCACGGCAGATCCAGCAATGCCGGGTCGACGAGGGCGGACGTGATGCGCACCGAACAAGTGTGCACGGTTTCCCGCCGTACTGCCGCCGCACCTGGCTCGTGACACAAAAGCGAGATCTCTGACGTGACGCACCCTGGCCAAGTACCTCTAGTTTTGGGGGCGTGGATCAGGCGACGACGGACGTGCGGACACGAATCACGCCAGGCTGGTGGTTCGATCTCGTCCTGGTGGCGGCGTTCGGGGCGCTGACGACCGCGCTGGCCCGGGGTCACCTGCTGGCCTTGGACGTGCACCTAGCCGACTGGGTGGACGCCCACCGCCCGGCGCCGCTGTACTGGCTCGCCCGCGTGTTCAACTACCTCGGCCAAGGCGGCCAGGTCCTGACGCCGGTATCGATCGTGCTGGCCGCGATCCTGACCGTGCGGAAGCGCTCGGTGCGGCCACTGCTGGTCGTCGTGGCCGCGTTCGTGCTGACGTACATCACGATCGGCCCCCTGAAGGTCTGGTTCCAGCGGGCGGCCCCGCATTTCGACGGTCCGAACCGCGCCGAGCTCTTCAATCCCGCCGCAGTTGGTCCCGAGGGTATGAGCTACCCCTCCGGCCACGTCGCGAACGCCCTGGTCTGGTACGGCGTCATCGCCCTCCTGCTCGGCGCGCTGGTAACGCTGCCACCACGGACGAACGTGGCGCTCCGCGTGCTCCCGCCCATCATCGTCTTCTGCACGACGACCTACCTGGCGTTCCACTGGATCACCGACTCGGTGGCCGGCCTATTCCTTGGCTTGATCCTCACCCGCCTGATGGCCAGGATCCCCTGGGACGCCATGTGGCTGCCCCGCCTGAGAAGCGGCTGGGACCGCCCCGCCGACCTCACCCCCGGGCCAACGGCCGTCGGCAGGAGGTCGGGTGGCTAGATCCAGGCGCCGGCGCGCATCACGCGCCTGACTTCGAGCTCCGGCGATAGGACCACCAGGTCGGCGCGGAGGCCTGCCTCCAGCGCGCCCACCTGGTCGTCCAGGCCGAGGGCGCGCGCTGGGGTGGTCGACGCCATCGTGCACGCGTCGGGCACGGACAGGCCGGACGCGACCGCGCGCCGTAGGGCCTCGTCCATGGTGAGGGTGCTGCCGGCGATAGCACCGCCGCGGGCTAGGCGGGCTACGCGATCGGCGACGATCACTTCCTGGCCGCCCAGCTCGTACGAGCCGTCGGGCATGCCGGCCGCGTCCATCGCGTCGGTGATCAACGCCGTCCGGTCGGGGCTTGCCGCCTTGGCGGCGAACTGCAGCATTCCGGGGTGTAGGTGGATGCCGTCCGCGATCAGCTCGCATACGACGGTGCGGGCGCCGAGCAGGGCGATCACCGGGCCCGGCTCGCGGTGGTGCGGCGGGCGCATGCCGTTGAAGATGTGGGTGCCGACAGTCGCGCCCGCCGTGACGCCGGCCAGGGTCTGTTCGTACGTGGCGTCCGTGTGTCCCAGCGCCGCGATGACGCCGTTGTCGGCCAGCCACGCGATGGCGTCCAGGGCGCCGGGCAGTTCCGGGGCGATCGTGACCATGCGGATCGCGCCACCGCCGAGCTTGATCAGCGCGGTCAGCTCGTCCGGTGACGGGTCGCGCAGGAAATCGGGGTTCTGGGCGCCGCAGCGCACCCCGGACAGGTACGGCCCCTCGAAGTGGATCCCGACGACGACCCCGGAAGCGACCAGGGGGACGTACGCGGCGGTGGCGTCGCGCATCAGCTCGTACGGGGAGCTGACCAGGCTGGCCAGCATCGTGGTGGTCCCGTGTCGCAGGTGGAAGGCGGCGGCCTCCCGGGCGTGCCGGGCGTCGCCGGTGGTGAACGTATGGCCGCCGCCGCCGTGGCAGTGCAGGTCGACGAAGCCGGGCACGATGAAGTCGTCCGGGACCTTGTTGGCAGCGGAAACCGACAGGATCGCCGGCCCGTCGATCTCCACGTGCCCGGGCACGACCGCCCCCGGCCGGACGATCCGGCCGCTGACCCGCTCGATCACGCCGGGGCCTCCTGATGCCGCGGAACCGAATCCAGGGCCAGCAGCGCCGCGCCGAGGCAGCCGGCCGTGTCGCCGAGGCCCGCACGGGTCAACGCCGGCAGCCGATGGAACGTGACGCGCTGGTCGAGCGCCGTCCGCAGCGGCGCCAGCAGCGCCTCTCCGGCCTCCGCCAGGCCGCCACCGAGAACGATCATTCCTGCGTCGTAAAGCGCCTGCGCGGTCAACAGTCCGTCCGCCAAGGCCTCCAGCGCATCCCGCCAGACCGCGGTCGCCAGCGGCTCGCCGGCGGCCGCCCGGGCGGCCACGTCGAACGCGGCCGTGTCCGCGATGCCGGACAGCTCCGCGTAGCGGCGGCCGATCGCGGACGCCGACGCCACCGACTCCAGGCAGCCACGGGCACCGCAGCCGCACGGTGGGCCCCCGGGACGGACGATCACGTGGCCGACTTCGCCGGCCGCGCCGTGTGCCCCCGCGAAGGCCCTGCCGTCGACCACATGTGCGGCCGCGATGCCGGTGCCGATCGCGATGAACAGTACGTGCCGCTGGCCGCGCCCCGCGCCCAGGCGAGCCTCGGCGGTGCCGCCGGCGCGCACGTCGTGGCCGAGAGCCGCGGGCACGCCGAGCCGGGCGGACACCAGATCCCGCAGCGGTACGTCGCGGAAGCCCACGTTGGACGACCACACCGCGACGCCGGTCTCCTCATTCACCACGCCCGGCACCGCGACGCCGGCCGCGATCGGGGTGAGCCCGTCGGCGCGGGCGCGATCGGCGAGGCCGGCGGCGACGTCGAGGATGTTCGCGGTCACCGCCTCGGGACCGCGGGCGGCGAGGGTCGGGTGGCGTTCGGCGTGGTGCACCATGCCGTCCGGCCGGACCAGCGCGCACTTCATCCCGGTCCCGCCGATATCGAGCGCGATCACCACGTCGTCGCTCATGTGAGCACGACCGAGCGGGTCAGGTTGCGTGGGGAATCGGGGTCCAAGCCCTGGCTGGTGGCCAGCAGCACGGCCACGCGCTGCGCGACCACCAGGTCGGCCATCGGGTCCAGCGGCTCGCGGCCGCCGCCCCAACGCCCCAGCGCCGCGTACCCGCCGTGATGACGGCTGTGCACGAACGCCGCGCCGGTGGCCTCCACATCGTCGGCGAGGCCGGCCGGCACCTCGCCGAACGCCCACACGACCCGGCGCGGCGCCGCGATCGAGATGGGCCCGTGCCGGTAGTCCATCGCCGGGTACGCCTCGGCCCAGAACATCGCGGCCTCGCGGCACTTCAGCGCCGCCTCCTCGGCCAGCCCGACGGTCCATCCGCGACCGAGGAAAGTGATCTGCTCGACCAGCGCAGGATGCACGGGCAGCGGCAGCCGGACGGCGACCTCTGCGTCACACGCGATCGGGTGGATGTCCTCGCCGAGGTGGGCCCGGAGCAGCGCGAGAGTGCTGGTGGCGAAGCGGGTCTGTACGACCGACTGTTCGTCTGCGAAGTCGAGCACGATGGCGTGGTCCGCGAGCCCCGCCGCGGGCTGCGTGCCGTCGGCCGTGATGACCGTGGTCGGCGCGGAGAGGGAGCCCAGCAGGTCGACGACCTCGGTGGTCGTTCCGGAGCGGGTGATCGCCACGACCCGGTCGTACCGGCGGCCGGCCGGGAACTCCGAGGCCTGGAACGCGTCGGTCTCGCCCTGGCCGGCCCGCTCGCGCAGCGCCGCGTACGCCTGACCCATGAACCACGACGTGCCGCAACCGACGACCGCGACCCGTTCACCGGCGGCCGGCAGGCCCGGCGAGTTCGAGAGCTTGGCGGCCTGGATCCAGCAGTCGGGCTGGCTGGCGATCTCGGCCTTGACGTGGGTCATCGCTGTTCCTTCTCGGGCCCGCGTGGCTTTTGCGCAGATGCGCGCGCTACGACGCAGTTTCGCGCGCCATTCTGCGTGGACGGGTGCCGCGGACGCAACCGTCTCGCCGTGTTCGCGCAGCCATGCGCTTTGCTAAGCGGCCTTTCGCGCACTAATGTGCACAGTCTTATCACGTAACGTGCATGGGGTGAGTCGGGTGGACCGGTACGCGCGGTGGAATGCCCTGCTCGAGATACTCGCGGAGAGCGGCCGGGTCAGTGTCGAGGGCGCGGCCGACCGTCTCGATGTCTCGCAGGCCACCATCCGCCGGGACTTCGATCAGCTCGCCCAGCAGCAGATGATCACCCGTACCCGCGGCGGCGCGGTTGCCAACGGCGTCTCGTACGACCTACCGCTGCGCTACAAGAGCGCCAAGCATTCCGCGGAGAAGCAGCGCATCGGCGAGGCCGCCGCCCGCCTGGTCACGCCGGGCACGGTGGTCGGCCTCAACGGCGGCACCACGATGACCGAGGTCGCTCGGGCGCTCGCGGTCCGTCCCGACCTCAACACCGCCGGCGACGGGGCCCAACTGACGGTGGTCACCAACGCGCTCAACATCGCCAACGAGCTGCTCGTGCGCTCGCGGATGAAGATCGTGGTGGCCGGCGGTGTGGTACGGCCGCAGTCGTTCGAGCTGGTCGGACCGCTCGGTGGGGCGCTGCTCATGGAGGTCACGCTCGACGTCGTGCTGCTCGGCGTGGACGCGCTCGACGTGGAGCTCGGCGCGGCCGCCCACCACGAAGGCGAGGCCGCCATGAACAGCCTCATGGTGGCGCGGGCGAAGCGCGTGGCGGTGATCGCGGACTCTTCGAAGCTCGGCGGCCACGCGTTCGCCCGGATCTGCCCGATCAGCAGGGTCGACACGCTCGTCACCGACTCCGGCGCACCCGAATCCGTCCTGCAGGCGTTCCGCGACGCGGGCGTGAACGTCGTCTGCGCCTGACCGCCCCCCCACGAGTGGCGGACGTACCTTAGAGTTCGCCGCGTGAGCGCGGTACTCGAGATCTCCGGTCTACAAAAGACCTATCGCAGTCGCAAGGGCGTCCGGCGGGCGCTGGATGGCTTCGACATGGTCGTCGAGGCCGGGCAGGTGCACGGCTTTCTTGGGCCCAACGGCTCGGGCAAGACCACCACGCTGCGTACGCTCCTCGGGCTGATCAAGCCCAACGGTGGCGACATGGCCATCCTGGGCCGTCCGGTGCCGCAGAACCTGCCCGAAATCGCCGGCCAGGTCGGCGCGATCGTGGAGAGCCCGCAGTTCTTCGGCAACTTCAGTGCCCGGGACACCCTTTCGCTGCTCGCCGACGCGGGTGGCGTCGACCAGAGCCGGGTCTTCGCGGTGCTGGAGCTCGTGGGCCTGCGCGACCGTGCCAAGGAGCGGGTCAAGACGTACTCGCTCGGCATGAAGCAGCGCCTGGCGGTCGCGTCCGCGCTACTGAAGAACCCGCGCCTGCTGATCCTGGACGAACCGGCGAACGGCCTCGATCCCGGCGGCATCCGGGAGATGCGCACGCTGATGCGCAACCTGGCGGAATCCGGCATGACCGTGGTGCTGTCCAGTCACATCCTCGGCGAGGTCCAGCTCATCTGCGACTCCGTCACGATCATTTCGGCCGGGCGCCGGGTCGCGGCCGGTCCGGTCGCCGAGGTGCTCGCCCAGCACGCGTCCTCTTCGCTACGGGTACGGGTCGAGGCCGGCGTCGACGTGCTGACCGCCGCGGAGGTGCTGCGGGCGGCCGGCGCGCAGGTGGCGCTCGAGCACGACCACCTGACGGTCAGCAATGCCGCCAACCCGGCGCAGATCACCCGGGTCCTGGCCCAGCGGGAGATCTACGTCAGCGAGTTGGCACCTGTCACGGTCGATCTGGAGAGCGTGTTCCTCGAACTCACCGGCACCGCCCCGATCGAGGGTCAGAACCGCCAGGTGGATGAGTCCGCCATGGCCTCGGCGCGGGGAGGTTGGGGACAGTGAGTCTCTATCGGGCGGAAACGCGCCGGCTGGTCAAGCGCCGGTTCACCAAGGTCCTGGTGATCGGCTGCCTGGCCGTGCTCGTCGCGATCGCGGCGGGCATGTTCTTCACGAACCACAAGGTCGGGCCGAGCCAGATCGCGGCCGCGCAGGCCGAGGCGGACCGCAACTTCCAGGAGCAGTCCCGCCAGGCCGCACTGGAGAAGCAGCGCTGCGAAGCGGCCCCGGGTACGGCCGACGCCGGCAACTACCCTACGGACTGTTCGCAGCTGTACGCGCCGACCAAGGCGGACTTCGACCCGCAGTGGTACATGCCGGCGACGTTCGAGTTCCGGAAGAAGTTCGGCGACATGATCACCGCGCTGGCGGCGTTGATGGCGCTCGTGGCGTTCGTGGTAGGCGCGTCCTTCGTGGGGGCCGAGTGGAGCAGCGGCGGGATGATGAACCTGCTGCTCTGGCGCCCGCAGCGGCTCAAGGTGCTGGGAACCAAGCTGCTGGCGCTGCTGGCCGGTCTGACCGCGCTGACCGCCGTCACGGCCGCGGCCTGGACCGGCGTCTTCGCGCTGATCGCCGGCCAGCGCGGGAGCCTGTCCAGCATGACGTCGGGCGCGTGGCAGTCCTTCGTGCTCATGGAGGTGCGAGCGCTGGTGCTGGTGGTGGCCGTCGGTGCGGTCGGCTTCGGGCTCGCGTCGCTGGGTCGGCACACCGCCGTGGCACTCGGTGCCGCCATCGGCGCGGTGATCCTCTTCCAGTTC
Source organism: Actinoplanes sp. (assembly GCA_036001925.1). GTDB lineage: Bacteria > Actinomycetota > Actinomycetes > Mycobacteriales > Micromonosporaceae > Actinoplanes. The sequence continues at coordinate 7,471 of DASYTU010000238.1, read as the reverse complement.
GGCCTGGGCACCGTGCTGTCCCTGGCCAAGGTGAAGTTCGTCGAGGCGTACCTGATCCCCATCTGGGGCATGGCCTGGATGAACAAGTCGGTGAAGCTGGAGAACTACGATGCCTGCAACTACTCCGCGAGCGGCGGCTGCCAGCCGGACACGTTGACCATTACGTGGCAGATGGCCGGCGGCGTGCTGGCCGTCGTGATCGTGCTCGCGGTGGGGGCGGCCATGTGGACCGTGCGTAGTCGCGACATCACCTGATGTAGCGTCGAAGTCGGCACCACCACCGCTCCGACCGCCGAGAGGAGTGCCATGCCCGCTCTCACGGATCGCGAGGAGCAGATCCTCGCGTTCGAGGCCAGGTGGTGGAAGCACGCTGGCTCCAAGGAGCAGGCGATCCGCGACACGTTCGGGCTCTCCACGACCCGCTATTACCAGCTCCTCAACGGCCTTCTCGACAATCCGGCCGCGCTCGAGCGCGACCCGGTCCTCGTCGGACGGCTCCGCCGCCTCCGCTCCACCCGGGCCCGCACGCGCCGTCGATAGCTCAGGCCGGGGCGTGGGTTTGGGCGTACGCCGAAAGCCACGCGACCTGGGTCGGGTTCAGCGACGGGCGGATCCGCTCCCGGGCAGCCGCCACGTTCGCCGCGGTCACGGTGGACGCCTCGAGCGACTCGCGCATCGCGGCCAGCGCCGACTCCCGGATCAGCGCCGCACAGTCCGCCGCCGAGAACCCGTCGAGGTCGGCCCCGAGCGCGGACAGATCGACGTCGGCGTCCAGCGGGACCGAGCGAGCAGACGCCCGCAGGATGGCGGTCCGCGCGTCCGCGTCCGGCGGCGGCACGTAGACCAGCCGCTCCAGCCGGCCGGGCCGCAACAGTGCCGCGTCGATCAAGTCGGGGCGGTTCGTCGCGCCGATCACCACGACGTTGCGCAGCGACTCGACGCCGTCCAGCTCGGTGAGCAACGCCGCCACCACGCGGTCGGTGGTCCCACCGTCGGTGGCCTGCCCCCGGATCGGCGCGAGCGCATCCACCTCGTCGAGGAAGACCAGCGTCGGCGCGGCCTCCCGAGCCCGGCGGAACAGCTCCCGTACCGCGCGCTCGCTCTCGCCCACCCACTTGCTCAACAGCTCCGCGCCCTTGACCGAGAGCACGTTCGCCTTGCCCGTGCCCGCGACCGCCTTGACCAGGTATGTCTTGCCGCAACCGGGCGGACCGTAGAGCAGCACGCCGCGCGGCGGGGAGACGCCGAGCCGGGCGAACGTGTCCGGGTAGGTCAGCGGCCACAGCACCAACTCGGTGAGCACCTCCTTGACGTCGGCCATGTCGCCGACGTCGTCGAGCGTCACCGCGGCCACGTCGAGCGTGGAGTCGGCCATGGAGGTGGGTCGTACGACGTCGAGGGCAGCCTCGAAGTCGGCCATCGTGACGGTCGGGGCGTCAGCCTCCTTCTGCCGCAGCGCGGCGCGCACGCCGGCCTCTCGCGCCAGCGCGCCGAGGTCGGCCGCGACAAACCCAGGGGTACGGCCGGCTACCTCGTCCAGCCGTACGTCCTCGGCCAGTGGCATGCCGCGGGTCAGGACCCCGAGCTGCTCGCGCCGCATCGCGGCGTCCGGCAGCGGCACCGCCAGCTGTACGGCCAGCAGATCGGGCGCGCGCAGGTCGGGATCGACCGACTCGGGCCGGCTCGTGGTGCAGACCACGGCCGCGCCCGCCTTGACGACCTCCGCGACGATCTGGCGGAACACGGTCGCCAGCGGGCCTGGATCGTCGCGCGGGGCGAGCGCCTCCACGTCGGAGATCAGCAGCACCGCGGGGCCGCCGGAGCGGACGTCGCGCGCCCATCTGCGCAGCCGGGTGGCGGCGGCGTCATTGGTGAGCGCGGCCAGCTCCGGCGCCCAGACCGGCAACACGGTCGCCCCGACGCTCGCCGCCACGGCCCGGACCAGCGCGGACTTGCCCGATCCGGCGGGACCCGAGATCAGCACGCCCAGCGACACCGTGGTGCCGAGCTTGCCCAGCACCTCCCGATGGTGGAAGCCGAGGTCGAGCAGTTCGGTCAGCTCCTGTGCCTGGGCGCGCAGCCCGGGCAGGTCGTCCACACTGGGCGGCGGCACCTCCGGGTCGGTAGACGCCGGTGCGTGTGGCGGGGTCGGCATGGCGGTGGCGGTGCCCCGTACGGATTCGGCGAAATGCCCGCCCTGCCAGCCCACCACCGTGTCCATCGTGACCAGCGCGGCGTCGGCGTCCTCGACCGCGACCACCGTGAGCAGCGCACTGGTCCAGAGGTAGCCCACGCGGTTGGCCAGGCTACGGCGGGCCGCCTCCACCAAGGACCGGTTGTCGGCCGCCGGCATGACGTCCTGCGGCAGCAGTGACACGTCGTCACCCGCGCTGACCACCTTGCCGAGCAGCGCGAGGCGCAACATCTCGGGGGAGACCACGGCGACGATCTCCGCCGGGCCGGAGAGCGTGACCCGGCGCGCCTCGACGACCGGGATCGGCGTGATCTGGACCTGGCCGCCGTCGCGCATGCCGAGGTTGCCGATTGTCAGGTCGTCCGCGTAGAGCAGCGCCCTGCTGGCGGTCGGCTCCGCACGCGCCGCGATCCCGGCCGTCGTACGGGAGCCGGTGAGCCGCAGCGGGTCGCCCGGATTGATCGCGAGCGCGGCCATGACCTCCGGATGGAGCCGGACAATGCCGCGGCGCGCGTCGAGGGCCGCCGGCCGCAAGGTCACGGTCAGCGTGAGATCGTCTGCCACCGCGGGAGCCTCCGTTTGAACGCTGGGACTAGGTTGTCCACGCTATCGCCGATGTCGTCCTGGGGAGGCACCACGCATGAGGCACCCTCGTGTCGTTCTGATCGCGGTCGCGCTGACGGTCCTCGGCGTGGCGGCCTGCTCGCATGACAAGAAGGACACCCCGGCAGCCTCAGCGCCGGACACGGGTGCCTCCGCGAACACGGGCGCGGGGGCCGCACCGACCACCGAGCCCACGATCAAGGGCACGCCCGAGATCACCAGGAACCCGGATGGCACGTTCAACCGTGGCGGGCGGCCGGCCACCTCGGCGGCGGCGGTGACGGCGGGCGGTTTCGGACCGTACAAGATCGGCGTATCGCAGGCCGACCTCGCGTCCACCGGGCTGATCGGCAAGGTCTCGACAGCGCGGTCCGCGAACTGCCCGGGGTACGCCACCGCGACGGGCCTGGGCAAATACCACTCACCCGCGCTGGTCTTCTACCGCGGCAGGTTGCTGCACCTCACCGTGACCAGCGCCGACGTGGCCACCGACAAGGGTGTCAAGGTCGGCACCAGCCTCGCCAACGTGAAGGGGCAGTACCCGGGCGGCAAGCAGCTCGACGACTGGACCGGTACGAGCGCGTGGTTCGCCACGGTCGGCGACTTCGCGCTGCTGTTCCCGACCAGGAACGGCAAAGTTGCCGCGATCCAGGCCGGCATGGCCGAGCCGCTGCAGTACAAGTACACCGACAACCAGGGCTGCTAGCCCGTTCACAGCACCTGCTCAGGACCGCCCGGTTAGCGTGGGGCGCATGCCTTCGTCGACCCGGCTGCGCCGCGTGCTGCCCCGGATCACCCGCCGCCGAGCCGTGGCCGGCGGGGTGGTCCTCTTGCTCATCGCCGCGCTCGTCGGCTGGGCGGCCTGGCCCAGCCGTCCCGGATGGACCAGCCGGGACCTGCGGATCAACGTGCTCTCCGGGCCGAGCGGCAACGACCCCGTCGACCTCGACGCGCGCTTCTACCTGCCCCGGAACGCCTCCGGCAAGGTGCCCGCGGTGCTGTTCGCGCACGGCTTCGGTGGCACGAAGGAGTCGGTCGCCGGCGACGCCGAGTCGCTGGCCGACCGCGGGTACGCGGTCCTGACCTGGACCGCCCAGGGTTTCGGGGACAGCGGTGGGCAGATCCACCTGGACAGCCCCGACTACGAAGTCAAGGACGCGCAGCGACTGCTCGACTGGCTCGCCGCCCGCCCGGAGGTCGAGACGGACGCGCCCGGCGATCCGCGGGTCGGTGTGGTCGGCAGCTCGTACGGCGGCGCGCTCGCGTTGCTGTTGGCCGGTCAGGATCGGCGCGTGGACGCGATCGTTCCGCAGATCACCTGGAACGACCTGGCAACGTCGTTCCTGCCGCAGTCCGCCGCGGTGACCGCTCCGGGCGTCTTCAAGAAGGCATGGGCCGGGCTGTTCTTCGGCAACGGGGCCGCGGCGGCGAGCGGGCCGCCGGCTCCGGACGCCAACCCCGCCTGCGGGCGGTTCGCGGCCGACGTCTGCGCCGCGTACCTCAGGATGGCCACCACGGGCACGCCGGATGCCGCCACCTCGGCCCTGCTCCGCACGTCCAGCCCCGCCACGATCCTCACCAAGATCAAGGCGCCGACGCTGCTCGTCCAGGGCGCGGTCGACACGCTCTTCCCGCTGTCGGAGGCCGACGCCAACGCGCGCGGGATCGCGGCCAACGGCACGCCGGTCCGGGTCGCCTGGTTCACCGGCGGGCACGACGGCGGCCCCGGCCCGCAGTCCGACCAGGACCGTACGAAGTTCCTTACGCTCCAGTGGCTCGACCACTACGTCAAGCGGCAGGGCACGGCGCCGTCGGACAGCTTCACCTACTCCCGGGTCGCCGGGTTCAGCGCGAGGGACCGCGGGCTCGTCACCAACGGGTACTCCGACCCCACGTACCCCGGCTTGGCCGGAACCAGCCGCACGGACCTCTCGGTGAGCGGCCCCCCGCAGCCGATCGCCAACCCGCCGAACGGCAATCCGGGCGCGGTCTCGTCGCTGCCGGGCACCGACAGCCGGCTGTCCGCCGTACTCGGCGGCGTCGCCGGAGACATCCCAGGTCAGTTCGCCGCGTTCCAGTCGGCGCCCGTGCCGAGGTCGATCGACATCGTCGGCGCGCCGACGGTTCAGCTGCGCGTCGCATCGCCGACCGGCGCGGCCACGTTGTTCGTCAAGCTCTACGACGTCGATCCGGCCGGCTCGCCGACGCTGAGTGCCGGGCTGGTCGCGCCGGTGCGGCTCACCGGCCTGCCGACGTCCGTGGCCGCCGCGCAACCGGTCACGGTCACGCTGCCGGCCATCGTCCGGCAGATCGCGGCCGGGCACCGCATCCGCGTCGTGGTGGCGACCTCGGATCAGGCGTTCCTCACCCCACCGCAGCCGACCACCTACACGGTCGCGGTCGGTTCGACCGTCACGCTGCCGACCGTCGTCGGCACGCCCATCGCGAATCCCCAGGTCGTCTGGCGGTACGTCCTAGCCGGGCTGATCGTGGTGGTCGCGCTCGGACTCGCCGTGCTGCTGCTGGTGCGCCGCCGCCGGGCCCGGCGGCGGCACGGTCCGACCGTCGATGAGTACGCCGACACGCCGCTCGTCGTCCGCAACATGCGCAAGGCGTACTCCGACGGGTTCGTGGCGGTCGAGGAGATCGACTTCACGGTGGAACGCGGGCAGGTTGTCGGCCTGCTCGGCCCGAACGGCGCGGGCAAGACCACCGCGCTGCGCGTACTCATGGGGTTGACCCTGCCCACCGCGGGGGAGGCGCTGGTCTTCGGGCACCGGCTGGAACCGGGTGCGCCGGTGCTGTCCCGGGTCGGCGCGCTCGTCGAAGGTCCGGGCTTCCTGCCGCACCTGAGCGGATACGACAACCTGCGCTCGTACTGGCGGGCCACCGGGCGACCGCTCGCGGACGCGCATCTCGACGAGGCCCTGGAGATCGCCGGGCTCGGCGACTCGATCCACCGGAAGACCAAGAACTACAGCCACGGCATGAAGCAGCGGCTGGCCATCGCCCAGGCCATGCTCGGCCTGCCCGAACTGTTGGTGCTCGACGAACCGACGGATGGCCTGGACCCGCCGCAGATCGCCGAGATGCGGCGCGTGCTCCGGCGGTACGCCACCGACGGCCGGGCGGTGCTGGTCTCCAGCCACCTGCTGGCCGAGGTCGAGCAGACCTGCACGCATGTGGTGGTCGTGCACAAAGGCCGGATCGTGGCGTCCGGCCCGGTCGAGGAGATCGTCGGCGAGTCGCCCTCGGTGCAGCTCGAGGTCTCCGACGTGCCCGCGGCGTCGCGGGTGCTGTCCGGGCTGGGTGTGCGTTCGGTGACCCCGGACGGGGTGAGCGGCCTGATCGTCGACATGAACGGCACGCCCCGCGCAGAGGTCGTGGCGTCCCTGGTCCGGGCGGGCGTGGGCGTGGACCGGGTGGTGCCGCGACGCCGGCTCGAGGACGCGTTCCTGGCACTGGTGGGCGACAACTCGACGGGGAGTGGGGATCGATGAGTCCGACCGCGGCGACCGGCTACCGGCCCTCGGCAACGCTGTCCATCTGGTCGGAGGTACGTCGTCAGGCGTCGCGCCGGCGTACCCAGCTGGCCTTGGGCTTCATGGTTGTGCTGCCCTTGATCATCTTGCTGGCTTTCGAGTTCGGCAGCGACAACAACGGCGATGACAACGGCGGCGGGCAGTTCGGCAGCCTGGTCGACCTGGCCACCTCCGGCGGTCTCAACTTCGCCCTGTTCACCATCGCCGTGTCCGCGGGCTTCCTGCTGATCGTCGCGGTCGCGCTGTTCTTCGGCGATACCGTCGCCAGCGAGGCGAGCTGGGGCAGCCTGCGCTACCTGCTGGCGATCCCGGTCCCGCGGGCGCGGCTGCTCGCCGTGAAGTTGATCGTGGCGTTGATGTCCGCGCTGGTCGCCCTGGTGGCGCTCGCCGGCACCGCGCTGCTGGTCGGCACGCTGCGGTACGGCTGGCACCCGCTGGGCAGCACCATCGCCGCGGAGATCCCGGCGGGCGAGGGTGTGCTTCGCCTGCTGGCGATCCTCGGCTATCTGGCCCTGACGCTGATGATCGTCGCGGGCCTGGCGTTCCTGCTCTCGACGCTGACGGACGCGGCGTTGGGCGCGGTCGGCGGTGCGGTCCTGCTCTGGATCTTGTCCAGCATCTTGGACCAGATCACTGCGCTGGGCGCGATCCGCAACGTCCTGCCGACCCACTACAGCGACGCCTGGCAGGGCCTGCTGTCCACCCCGACCCAGACGGACGACATGGTCAAGGGCGCCATCTGCGCGATCTGCTACGCCACCCTGTTCTGGGGGCTGGCGTTCTGGCGGTTCACCCGCAAGGACATCACGTCCTGAGCTGGCTGGCCTCGCAGAGCTGGCTGGCCTCGCTCCGCTCGGCGGCTCGCGCCTTAGACCCGGTGAGATACCGCAGTCGCTGCGGTCGCTGCGCTCCCTCCGCTTGGTGCGGTATCTCACCGGCGGCGCTCGCGGTGCTGGCGGGCCTCGCTGTGCTCGCGCGACTCCCGCCCGGCGGCGCTCGCGGTGCTGGCTGGCCTCGCTTCGCTCGGCGGCTCGCGAGCGGTGGCGCTCACTCCTCGGGATGGCCCGGTTGACCGGCCGGCTGCCCGACGTAAGGTGTGGGGACAACTGAATACCTCATCCAGAGGGGCTGA
>DASYTU010000237.1:0-65262 GCA_036001925.1 Actinoplanes sp. | reverse complement strand
TGGGCATGTCCGCGGGCGGCGACGTCGACCTCCTGCTCTCCGGCGACAAGGCGCTCGTGCTGGTGTCCGGGGTCTACGGCTTGTACCCGGCCGGCAAGATCGCCAGCAGGGCCGTCGACGGGCCGCAGCTGCTGCTCGTCGACCTGGCCGGCGCGCCCCGGTTGATCAGCCGCTACCAGGGTCAGGGCATGCTGGTCGACGCCCGGCAGACCGGCAGCACCGCCCGCGTCGTGCTGCGCAGCACGCCCCGGATCCCGTTCCCCGAACCAATGCAAGCCGACGACAGCGAACGGACGTCGGCGAACCGCAAGGCGGTTGCCGATGCGCCCGTGGACGCCTGGCTGCCGTCCTGGTCGGTCACCACCGGCGGGACCACCGAGAAGGGCACCGTGGGCTGCGGGCGGGTCAGCCACCCGGCCCAGTTCTCCGGCGGCGCGATGCTGACGATCCTGACGTTCGACCTCGGCACCGCCCGGCTCGGCAGCGGTGACCCGGTCTCGATCGTGGCCGACGGCGACACCGTCTACGGCACCGGCACCAGCCTCTACGTCGCGAACGACCAGCGCTGGCGGCTCCAGATGTGGCGCGGCGGCGCCAACGCCACGCCGAAGCAGCAGACGGAGATCTACCGCTTCGAGACGGCGGGATCGCAGCCGCCCACGTACGTGGCGTCCGGCACGGTCCCTGGCTGGCTCGTCAACCAGTACGCGCTGTCCGAATGGGACGGGCACCTTCGGGTCGCGACCACCGACGACAACGCCGGAAAGTCCGCGGTGCGGGTACTCGAGCAACGCGGCGACAAGCTCACCCAGGTGGGTGCGGTCGACGGGCTCGGCAAGGGCGAGCGGATCTACTCGGTGCGGTTCATCGGGCCGCGCGGGTACGTGGTCACGTTCAAGCAGACCGACCCGCTCTACAGCGTCGACCTCAGCGACCCGCGGAAGCCGCGCGTCACCGGCGAGCTGAAGATCACCGGATACTCGGCGCACCTGCAGCCCGCCGGCGAGGACCGGCTCATCGGCATCGGGCAGGAGGCCAGCTCGCAAGGCCGGATCCAGGGCACCCAGGTGTCGCTCTTCGACGTGTCGGACCCGGCCGCGCCGCGACGGCTGGCGCAGTACCACGTGGCGGGTGCGCAGTCCGAGGCCGAATGGGATCCGCACGCCCTGCTCTGGTGGCCGGCGACGAGCATGGTGGTCGTACCGATGATGGAGGGTTTTGGCGCGTCGCAGGCGGGCGCGCTGGCACTGCGGGTGACCGACAACGGCCTCGCGCGAGTCGGGACGGTCCCGGCACCGACGAACTATCCGGCACGCCGGTCGCTGGTCGTGGGCGACGTGCTCTGGACGCTCTCCGACGCGGGGCTGCAGGCTTCGAATCTGTCCACGATGGAGCAGCTGAGCTGGCTCCCGAACCGTTAGAGATACATGCCCGTACGGTGGTCGTCGGGCTCCCTGCCGGACGGTTTGTCGCCCTCGCCGAAGAAGCGCTTGCCGCCGAACTCGCCGTGTAGCCGGTCGTCGAGCTCGTCCGCCAGACCGGTCATGACCTGCACCGCGAGCATGAGATGGGTGGCCTGGAAGTTGCGTCCGAAGACGGGAATGGAAGCCCAGACCGTGTCCTGCGCGCAGTAGAGCCGGCCGATCGGCATGCGGTTGGTGAGCTCGGAGAGCTTCACGTAGAGCTGCTCGGTCGGCTCCACGTCGGTGAGGATGGGCGAGAAGACGTCCACCAGCGGCGGGTTGTCGCGAACCCGGACGAACACCATCGCGGAACCAGCCCGGATGCCGATGTCGCCGTCCGTGTCGAGCTGCAGCTGGTCGACCGTGGTCTTGGACATGGTCGCGACGACCGTACGGACGCGCTCCTCCAGCGGGATCACCTCGTCGGCGGCGTTGGCAACCGCTTCGGCGAGCACGCCCTCCTCATCGAGATCGTCGAGGTTGAGCTCCGCCTCGATGCTGGGCTCGTGGCGGGCGGTGCCGAGCGGCGCGGTCTCGATCGGCTGGTCCTCGTCGTCGTGCACGAGGTAGACCAGGAATGCCGGGTGCGGTGCGCCGTATACGTCGCGGAGCGTGCGGGAGACGATCGTGGCCAGGCGCTTGGCCTGTTCCTTCGACGAGCGCAGCCCGAACGAGTCGCCCGAGCCGGGCAGCACGCCCGGCGGTGACCAGCCGAGCGCGACCAGGTCGGCCACCGCGGCGCGGTCCATCCGGAAGCCCTCGGGCAGGCTGGCGTTGCCGACCGCGAGCGCCTCGATCACGCCGCCCTCGAGCACGCGCAGGCTGACCGAGTAGACGGCGGTGCCCGTACCGGACGCGGTGGGGTCGAGCGTGAGATCCACGTGGCCACCGGGCGACAGCGTCGGTAGCAACTCGGCCAGCGCGCCGGCGAACTCCCGCCACGCCTCGGTCACCTTCGCCCGCAGGTCGGCCGTCGTCGTCTCGTCGAGCAGGATGCCTTCCGGCTGATCGTCCGCTGCGTTTTCTGCCGTCATGATCGGCACCTCCCGTAGCGCCCACCCTATCCACCTCGGCCTTCGGCCTCGTTATGGACCGTGCCGCTCTCCGGGCGTCGGCGGGTCGGTCACGGTCTGATCGTTTCAGGGCCTCGTCTCTTTCAGGGCGTCGGCGGGTCGCCCACGGCCTGACCGGCACCCTCGCGGCCGGGCCAGGCCATGGCCAGCGCACTGATCCGCGCGGCCGCGTCGGCCGCATCCGCGCCGCGACCCACGGCCACCCCGATCAGGTACGCCGTGACGGGCGCCCCCGGACGCAGCACCTGGTGCGCCACGTCCCGGGCCACGTCGAGTACCGCCTTCGATTCCACGTCCCGGGGTTCGAGGCCGAGCTCCGCGCTGGCGGCCGCAACCCATCGGTCCAGCTCGTTCATTTGGCCCATTCCTCCGCGGTACGCAGATCGTCATCGGTGTCGCAATCGAACCAGGGCGGCGGACCCGGACGGCGCCAGGACACCTCCGCCACCCGCAGGTACTCGGTGAGTTCGCGGACCGAGGCACCATGCAGGCTGCCCCGCTCCGCGTGGAGCCGGTCCATCGCGTCGCGCAGTGCTTCGGTGCGCCAGACGCCGCAGAGCATCTGGCGGCGCCCCTCGGCGTCCCGATAGACCGCGCCCTGCATCGGCGCCGACTCCACGGTCAGCCGGAGCACGTCGATGGCTTCGCCGGTGAGCAACGGCAGGTCGGCGGCGAGCAAGGCGGTGAACGTCACGCCCGACGGCACCAGCGCCAGGCCTGCCGAGGCGGCCGCCACCGGGCCGCCACCGGGCGGCTCCTCGCGCGTGGAATCCACGTGCATCGGCAGGTCGGGCGGCACCCGGCCGACCACGACCCGTGGGTCGGCGTCGTGCACCGCGGCGAGCACGCGGGTCAGCATCGACTGGCCGCCCACGGGCAACGCTGGTTTGTCCACGCCGCCCATCCGCCGTGCCGCACCACCGGCCAGGACCACCGCCGCAAATCCCCCCACATACGTACCGTATCCCGGCCACGACGCGAGCGTGACCGCGCTCAGGTTCCGCCGACCATGCGGTTGCCCAGCTTCTTTCGTGGATGCGGGCCTACGCCGGCCCGCTTCGGGTACCGGCCGCGGCGCCACCTGCGCCGCCCGCCGTGCGGCGGCTGCGCCGCGGCATACGCTCGGGGTCATGGCACGGACGATGAACCGGCGACCGATCGTGAAGATCAACCTAGAGGCCCATCCCAGCTGGCGCCCCGACGACCTCGCCGCCGAGGAGCCGCTCGAGATCCGCGTCCGCAAGGCGCCGCTCGCCGTGACCATGCGCACGCCCGGGCAGGACATCGATCTGGCCATGGGATTCCTGCTCACCGAGGGCATCATCGGCGCCGCGAGCGACGTCGTCACGGCCCAGCTGTGCGCGGGTACGGACACCCCGAACACCTACAACGTGGTGGACGTCGTGCTCGGCCCGGACGTGCCGCCGCCCGTGACCGACCCGAGCCGGAACTTCTACACGACCAGCTCGTGCGGGGTCTGCGGCAAGGCCAGCATCGAATCGGTCCGTACCAGGTCCCGTTTCGACGTAGCCTCCGACGGCCTTTCGGTCCGGGCGCGCACGCTGACCACGCTGCCGGACAAGCTGCGCGCGGCCCAGCGCACGTTCGACCGGACGGGCGGCCTGCACGCCGCCGGGCTGTTCACGGGGGATGGCGAGCTGCTCGCGCTGCGCGAGGACGTGGGCCGGCACAACGCGGTCGACAAGGTGATCGGCTGGGCAGTGCGCGAGGGCCGCATCCCGCTCACCGGTCACATGCTGCTGGTGTCGGGGCGGGCCAGCTTCGAGCTGACCCAGAAGGCATGGATGGCCGGGCTGCCGCTGCTCGCGGCCGTGTCGGCGCCGAGCACGCTCGCCGCCGAGCTGGCCGACGAGGCCGGGATGACGCTGGTCGGCTTCCTGCGCGGGCCCTCCATGAACGTGTACGCGGGCGCCCAGCGCGTCACAGTCTGAGGATGATGGTCGGTCTAGTGATCTTGGTTCGGACGAGAGGCATAAGCCGCCCAACCGACATGACGCCGCCGGTGCCGTTACGACGTCGGGTCGCCGTTCGGGAGCCCTACGGGCCTACGGTTTCTGGATCTTGTGCGCGAAGCCCGCGATGCCTAGACCCGGTCGCGCGCCTAAATAGAGCGGCGACCAGGGCGGCGCTTGGGCCGTTGCCGGCGCCTCCGGGCGACGTGATCGATGGCAGCCGCTCGCGATCGGGACGAACCATCGACCCCCGCCTGCGACCGGGATGAACCATCGACGTCCGTCCGCGACAGGGTTGAACCGTCGACCTCGGCTCGCGCCGCCCCGTCGAAATCCCGCCGGTCCATTTCCGGCCAGCCGTCGACCATCGCCGGCGACACGCCGAAGGCCAGGATCTCGTCGAGCATCAGCGCCATCCGGTACTCCGCATCCTGGGCGAGCGCCCGCTCCACCGCCACCCGCGCCAGCGATCCCAGCCCAGACCGCCAGGCCGCGAAGCTCAGCAGCGATGCCGGCGCCGGCACGTACGCAGGCTCCACGCGGCGCAGCACATCCGTCCAGAGCGCGAGCCGCCACTCCTCCTCGCCCGTACGCTCCCATGCGTAATCGCGCACCGTCAGGTCCACGAGCACGACGCCGAGCCACGCGACCTCGTCGTCGCGGAGCCGGCCGCCCGAGCGATACCGGCGTTCGGCGTCCCGGATCGCCGTACGACCGGCGCGGCGGAGCAGCCGGGCGAACCCGGCCTCGTTCATGTCCGGGGCGAGCAGATCGGCCAGGCGCGCCTGTGCCCGCGCCGTGGCGGCCACCATGGCGTCGCGCTCCTCCCCGGTGACGGCCGCGATCTGGGCTACCAGAGCCGCCCGGTCGGGCAGTGCCACCTGGCCCGCGTACGTCGCGGCGGCCGCTATCGCGCTGTGCTCGTCCGGGCACGGCCAGCCGTCGCCGGGGCAGCCGTCGTCGCCGTCGCAGAAGTACGACCAGAACCGGCCGTCGGTCACCCGGAGCGCGTCGATGACCTCGACACCCACCCGGCGCAACGCCTCGGCGGTACGCAGCACGGCCGGCGTCGCGCGGGCCGGCTCGCCGTACCCGATGACCACGGCCCCGCCGGCGCCCTGCCGCGCCACCACGAGCGCAAGATGCGCCGCGTCGGCCCGGGCCTCCTCCTCGTCCGCGCCGGGCGGCGGCAGGTCGTGCCGCCCCGCGAAGAGGACCTTCCCGCCGCGGAAGGCCACGACCGCGACGCTGTCGGCCGGATGGAAGCCGAGCAGATAGGGCACGGCGGAGATGAGCTCGGCGGGGGAACTGACCTTGAGGGCGCTCGAGGGTGTCATGCGAGTCAGCGTGGCGGGATACGCAGGCCCGCGTGGACCGCCTGTGGACGACACGCGGTTATCCACAGGCGCGAAGCGGAACGCCCCAGCTCAGGAGCGGAACTGAAGTTCGTGCAGTTCGAGACCCTCTTGTTGCCAGTCGTGCGCCTCCCGGCCCAGATCCATGGTCAGCTCGATCGACGACACCACGTCGTAGCCGGCCGCATGCAGGCTACGGATCGCCTCGATGTTGCGTGACGCCGGCGAGATGGTCAGCGAGAGCATGTTGCGCTTCTTGGCCTCGTTGGCGACGTGTTGCAGCAGTTTGCGGCCCACCCCCTTGTGCCGGTGCGAAGCCGTGACGACCACCGGGTCCACCTCGCCCGCGCGGCCGCGCATGACGAGGCCGACGAGGCCGATCACGCCGTCGTCGGGATGGTCGGCGACCCACAGCCCGCTCAGGTCGAGCCGCGTCAGGTACTCCTCGAACCCGGCCCCCGCGTCTTCGTTGGCGCCGTCCGGTCCGTACATCTGGTTGTGCTGATTGGTCAGCTCGGCCCACAGGCGCCGACCAGCGCTGTGGTCACTCGGCCGGTACGAACGCACTGTGACAGGGGTCATGCCGACATTTTGACTCCGTTTCCAGACTCCCGTAACCCGAAGCGCAAGATAAGGCCGTGGATCTGGCGTATCTGCGCGCGCACCCGCAGCATCTCCCGACATTTCTCACCCACCAGCGCATCCGGGAGACGCCCGTGGGCGGTGGTGACGTGTGCACGGCATCCCGCTTGACCCTGGACGACGGCACGTCGATCTTCACGAAGACCTGGCCTTCGGGCCCACCGCCGGCCGGCTTCTTCGAGGCCGAGGCCGCCGGACTGACGTGGCTGCGCGCGGCCGGAGCACCGGTCCCCGAAGTGATCGTGGCGCTGCCCGACCTGATAGCTCTGGAGTGGATCGACCCCGGCACCCCGTCGGCGCGCACGGCCGAACAGCTCGGGCGGGACCTGGCCGACCTGCACCGCTCCGGCGCCGACGCCTTCGGCGCGGACTGGCCCGGTTTCATCGGCCCGCTACCACTCGACGGCACCCCGTCCGCCGGTCCGTGGGGCGAGTGGTTCGCGGAGCGCCGGCTGCGCCCGTACCTCAGGATCTCGGCCGACCGCGGCGCCCTGTCCGCGGCCGACGTCGGGGTGATCGACCAGATCATCCGCGACATCGAGGGGTACGACGCGGGCGAGGCACCCGCGCGTACCCACGGCGACCTGTGGCCGGGAAACGTCCTGTGGGCGGCCGACGGCCGTGCTCGGCTCATCGACCCCGCCGCGCAGGGCGGTAACCGTGAAACGGACCTGGCCGAGCTGGCGCTGTTCGGCGGCGCACCGCACCTGGACCGGATCATCGCGGCCTACGAGGAGGTCTGGCCGCTCGCCCACGGGTGGCGCGCGCGCATCCCCCTGCACCAGCTGCACCTGCTGCTCGTACACACGGCGGTGTTCGGCGGAAGCTACCGCGGCGCCGTCCGCGCGGCGGCCGACGCGGCCCGGCGATCCTAGGCGAGTGATTCTTAGGCTCTGTCAACGGTGGTCGGCTGTGCGCGGATGCGGCGCGGAAAGGCTAGATTCGACCAGTGAGCGAGCTTCACGGGCTTCCCCTCGGCGTCGGCGTACGCCCGGACGTCGGTGTGCTCGTCGACCAGTTCGGGCGCGTCGCGACGGACCTGCGGGTATCCCTGACGGATCGGTGCAACCTGCGGTGCAGCTACTGCATGCCGGCCGAAGGTCTTGCCTGGATGCCGCGCGAAGAGCAACTCACCGACGACGAGGTGAACCGCCTGGTCCGGATCGCGGTCGAGCGCCTCGGCGTGCGCGAGGTCCGGTTCACCGGTGGGGAACCGCTGATCCGGCCCGGGCTCCTCGGCATCGTACGGGCGGCGGCGGCGCTGTCGCCCCGACCTCAGGTGTCCGTCACCACGAACGGCCTCGGGCTCGCGCGGCTGGCCGTGCCGCTGCGCGCCGCCGGGCTGGACCGCGTGAACGTCTCGCTGGACACCCTGTCGCCCGAGCGCTTCACGACGCTGACCCGGCGTGACCGGCACGCGGACGTACTAGCCGGCCTGCGAGCCGCGGCATCCGCCGGCTTGATCCCGGTGAAGATCAACACCGTACTCATGCGCGGCATCAACGACGACGAAGCGCCGGCGCTGCTGCGTTTCGCGCTGGAGCAAGGGTACGAGCTGCGCTTCATCGAGCAGATGCCGCTCGACGCCCAGCACGGGTGGGACCGGCGCACGATGGTCACGGCCGACGAGATCCTGGCGTCGCTGCGAGGGTTCGATCTGGCACCCGACGTGGTCTTACGTGGAAGTGCGCCGGCCGAGACGTGGCTCGTCCCGGGACACGCCGGCATCGACGGCAGACCGGCACGCGTCGGCATCATCGGCAGTGTGACCAGGCCGTTCTGCGGCGACTGCGACCGGACCCGGCTCACCGCCGACGGCCAGGTACGCAACTGCCTGTTCGCCACCGAAGAGTCCGACCTGCGCAAACTGTTGCGCGACGGCGCAGGCGACGAGGAGATCGCCGATGCCTGGCGGGTCGCGATGCGCGGCAAGCGGGCCGGCCACGGCATCGACGACCCGACGTTCCTGCAGCCGGCGCGGCCGATGTCCGCGATCGGCGGGTGACCGCCGTGCTGACCGTCCGCTATTTCGCCGGAGCCCGTCCGGCCGCAGGCGGCGCATCGATCGAGACGGTCGCCGCGACGACGCTGGACGACCTCACGCAGGTCCTCGCCGACCGGCACGGCGAGCGACTCGCCGTCGTGCTCAAGGGCGCGAGCTTCCTCGTGGACGGGCTGGCCTGCCATGATCGACAGGCAACGCTGCCAGCCGGCGCGACCGTGGACGTGTTGCCCCCCTTCGCCGGCGGCTAGGCCCAGCGACAAAGGGCCTCGAGGGCCGCGTCGAGGATCGCGCGATCCCGCGGTCGCGGCGAGCGCGTGCGGGCCGACCGCCATGCGGCGGCAGAGACCGGAGGGCAGAGACCAGTGCTCGGGTTCGTCGCGCTGATCCTCGCCGTCCTCGGCCTGATCCACCTGTACCTCTGGAAACGCCTGGTCCGGGACCCGATACGGCCGGGTTGGCGGCGGCGGATCGGAGACCTGGCCGCCGTTCTGCTGGCCGTCCTGATCCCGGCGACGCTCATCGGCACCCGGACCGGGGACGCGGAGTGGCTGGCCTGGCCGGGCTACCTGTGGCTCGCGGTGATGTTCTACCTGTTCGTGATCCTCGCCGTCCTCGAGGTCCCGCGGCTGGTCGCCACGCCCGTCGTGCGCCGGAAGGGTCGTACCCAAGGGACTGTTGATGCCGCAGCGGACCCGTCCGGGATCGACCGGCGACTGCTGCTCGCGCGCAGTGCGGCGATCTTCGCAGGACTGACCGCCGCCGGGATCACCGGCTACGGCGTCAGGACCGCGCTGGGCCCGCCCCGGCTCCACCGCGTGCAGATCCCGCTGGCCAAGCTACCGCCTGCGCTGGACGGCACCCGTCTCGCCGTCGTCGCCGACATCCACATCGGACCGCTGACCGGTTCGCACCACGCCGTCGGATCGTCGACCTGATCAACTCCGTGAACGCCGACATCGTCTGCGTCGTCGGCGACCTGGTCGACGGGACGGTCGCGGAGCTGGGCCGGTTCGCGGAGCCGCTGGCGAGCATCCGATCCCGGCAGGGCGCGTACTTCGTCACCGGGAATCACGAGTACTACTCAGGCTTCCAGCCGTGGGTCGACGAAGTGGCCCGCCTCGGCGTACGCCCCCTGCGCAACGAGCGCCTCGAACTCCGCGGGCTGGACCTGGCCGGCGTGAACGACCTCACTGGCGGGGGCTTCGGCGACGCTCCCGACTTCGGCAAGGCGCTCGGCGGCCGCGACACCGCTCGCCCGGTCGTCCTGATGGCGCACCAGCCGGTCATGGCCCGCGACGCGGCGAAGTACGGCGTCGATCTCCAGGTCTCCGGACACACCCACGGCGGGCAGATGGTGCCGTTCAACCTGCTGGTGAAGCTGCAGCAGCCGATCGTCAGCGGCCACGGCATCGTGGACGGCGTGCCGGTCTACGTGACCGACGGCGCCGGCTTCTGGGGCCCGCCGGCCCGGGTCGGCGCCCCTCCCGAGGTGACCGTGATCGACTTGCGTACGCCATGACTCAGCAAGATCCATGACCAGGCTTCGCGCGTGGCGATGTACTACGACGACGGCCGGCGTGACAGGATGCAGCGCGTGCCGTCGGTCAGCGCAGGGTCCTCGGTTGCCGTGGACACATACGTCGCGGATCTGCACATCCACTCCAAGTACTCGCGTGCCTGCAGCCGCGACCTCACCTTGCCGAACCTTGCCTGGTGGGCGCGCCGCAAGGGCATCGCGCTACTGGGCACCGGCGACTTCACGCATCCGGCGTGGTTCGACCACCTGCGCGAGAACCTCGTCCCGGCGGAGCCCGGTCTCTACCGCCTGAGCAGCGAAGATGACATCACCTGCCGGCTGCCCGGTTCGCTGCGGGCGACCGCGCCCGCGCGCTTCATGCTCAGCGTCGAGATCTCCACGATCTACAAGCGCGACGACCGCACCCGCAAGGTCCACCACCTCGTCTACTTGCCCGACTTCGAGGCGGCGGCCCGCTTCACCACCGCGCTCGGCCGGATCGGCAACCTCACCGCGGACGGCCGCCCGATCCTCGGCCTGGACTCACGTGACCTGCTGGAAATCGTGCTGGAGTCCAGTCCGGACGGCTATCTCGTGCCGGCGCACATCTGGACGCCCTGGTTCTCGGCGCTCGGTTCGAAGTCGGGCTTCGACGCGATCGCGGACTGCTACGCGGATCTGGCCGAGCACGTCGCGGCCGTGGAGACCGGCCTGTCCTCCGACCCGGAGATGAACTGGCGCGTCTCCAGCCTGGACCGGTACCGACTGGTGTCCAATTCGGACGCCCACTCGCCGGCGGCGCTGGCACGCGAGGCCACGATCTACGCGGGCACTCCGGACTACTTCGCGGTCAAGGATGGCCGCGCGCTACGCGGAACGCTCGAGTTCTTCCCGGAAGAGGGCAAGTATCACGCCGACGGCCACCGGGCCTGCGGCATCACCTGGGAACCGGCACGGACCAGGGACAACGGCGGCCGGTGCCCGGAGTGCGGCAAACCGCTGACGGTTGGTGTGCTGAGCCGTGTCGAGGATCTCGCCGATCGCGACCAGGGACACGGTCGCCGGGACGACCGCGTCGAGCACCTCATCCAGCTCCACCAGGTCCTCGGCGAGATCAACGGCGTGGGTTCGAAGTCGAAGACCGTCGAGGCGCAGCTCAACCACCTCGTCGCCACGCTGGGCCCGGAGCTTGACATCCTCCGTACCGTCCCGCTCGACGCGATCTGCCAAGCCGGCGGCGAAGATTTGCGCGAGGCGATCGCCCGCCTGCGCCGCGGGCAGGTGAACCGGATCCCCGGCTACGACGGCGAGTACGGCGTCATCACGCTCTTCGAGCGCGGCGAGCTCCGGAACAAGGCCGGCGCCCCGCAGATGGAGACGCTGTTCGACGTCCCGCACCAGCGCAAGCCCGAGCCAGCGGCGGTGGTATCGGCACTCGTTCCCAAGGTCGTCAAGGAGCCGAAGAAGCAGGCGCCCCCGATCCCTCCGCCCCCGTCCCCGCACGAGCCGTTCGAGCCGATGCTGGCCGGGATGGAGGAGGTCGGCACCGGCCTGCTCGACCGCCTCGACGCGATGCAGCGGGTCGCCGCGTCCGCGCCGGGCGGCCCGCTGCTGATCGTGGCGGGCCCGGGTACGGGCAAGACCCGCACGTTGACCCACCGGATCGCGTACCTCTGCGCCGAACTCGGCGTCTTCCCGGAGCGCTGCCTGGCGATCACGTTCACCCGGCGGGCCGCCGAGGAGCTGCGCGAACGCCTGGACACCCTGCTGGGCGACCTCGGCGACGACATCACGGTGGGCACGTTCCACTCCGTCGGTCTGACCATCCTGAAAGAGAACGCCAAGGCCGCGGGGCTGCCCGCGAACTGGCGCATCGCCGATGACACCGAGCGGGCCCAGGCCCGCGAGCAGGCCGGCGACGACGATCTCGCGTACGCGAAGCTGCTGCGCCAGCAGGACCTCGTCGACCTGGACGACCTGATCACCACCCCGGTGGACCTACTTCGCGACGAGCCCGCGCTGGTCGAGCAGTACCGCAAGCGCTGGCAGTGGATCTTCGTCGACGAGTATCAGGACGTCGACGAGCACCAGTACGAACTACTGCGGCTGCTCAGTCCCGCGGACGGCAACCTGTGCGCGATCGGCGACCCCGACCAGGCGATCTACTCGTTCCGGGGCGCGGACGTGCGCTACTTCCTGCGATTCGCGGAGGACTTCACGGACGCCCGGCTGGTCCGGTTGACCCGCAACTATCGCTCGTCGGCGCCCATCCTGGCCGCCGCCGTGCAAGCCATCGCGCCGTCGTCGCTGGTCAGCGGCCGCCGGCTGGACCCGGCCCGGCTGGATCCGGAGTCGCCGCTGGTCGGCCGCTACTACGCCGCCAGCGCCGCGGACGAGGCCGACTTCGTGGTCCGGACGGTCGACGAGCTGGTCGGCGGCCTGTCGCACCGCTCGCTCGACTCCGGTCGCGTCGACTCTCGCGCGGTCGCGCCCGGCACGCTGTCCTTCTCCGACATAGCAGTGCTGTACCGCACCGACTCGCAGGCCGGCCCGATCATGGCGGCGCTTTCCCGAGCCGGTGTTCCGGTGCAGAAGCGGTCGCACAACCGGCTGCGCGACCGCGCCGGCGTCCAGGTGATCGCGCGCGAGCTGCGCCACGCGGACGGCCTCGGCGGTTCGCTGGCGGCCCGGGTGAAGCTCACTACCCAGATCCTGGCCCAGCGGTACGCGGCGCCGACCCTCGACGCCGAACAGATCGCCCCCGAGGACATCTGGACCGCCGCCGACCTGCTCATGCCGCTCGCGCACCGGATCGGCGACGACCTCCCGCGCTTTTTGCAGGCGATCGCCACGGGCGCCGAGGTGGACGCGCTCGACCCGCGCGCCGACGCGGTCAACCTGCTCACCCTGCACGCCGCGAAGGGACTCGAGTGTCCCGTCGTCTTCCTGGTCGGCTGCGAGGACGGCCTGCTGCCGCTGCGCTGGCCCGGCTCGACGCCGGGAGACGATGAGCTGGCCGAGGAGCGCCGGCTGTTCTTCGTGGGCCTCACCCGGGCGCAGGCCCGCCTCTACGTGACGCACGCGGCGCGGCGGTTCCGGCACGGCGCCGAGCGTGAACAGGCGCCGACGCCATTCCTGGACGCGATCGACGCGGGCTTGTTCGAGCGCCTCGGCGACAAGGTCCCGGCCCGCCCGAAGGACCGCCAGCTCAGACTGTTGTAACTGCCAGCAGCGTGCCGGCGAGCAGCGCCGGCCCGAGCGGGAGCGCCCGGTGGCGTCCGGCCCGCCCGCTGGCCATCAGGTACAGCGCGATCGGTCCGTTGATCAGGTGCGGCAGGGCCAGACCGGCGACAACCGCCGGCCAGCCGGCAAAACCCAGAGCAAACCCCAGCACGCCGGCCAGCTTGACGTCGCCGAGCCCGAGACCTCCGTTCGACCCGATCGCGATCAGGAGGTACGCCGTAAAGCTGAGCGCCGCCGCCAGCAGCGCCCGCCCGAGCCGCCCCGGATCCCCGGTGGCCGCCGCCGCGGCGGTCAGCGGCGCCGCGATGATCACCGCGAGCGCCGCGACGAGTGGATCCGGCAGCCGCAGGCATCGCATGTCGATCACGGCGAGGAGGAGGCCAAGCGCCGCGGCGAGGAGCGCCACGGGCAACACCGGGACGGCACGGAACGCGTGACCCAGCAGGCCGCCGGCGACGGCACCGGCCAGGACGGTGCGCCACGGGGCGGTGCCGCATCGGCACGCGGCTCCGGCCCGTACCCAACCAGCGGGTCCGCCGGGAAACGGCGTTGCGCAATCCGCGCAGGCCGACCGCGGCGGGTGGCCGGACGGGACGGCCACGCGGTGCGCGATGCGCGGCACGAACGCGGCGGCGGCCGCACCGAAGACCACGGCCCAAGCAACTACCAGTGACGACACGACAGTGGAAGGTAGCGTCCGCGGCCGGCCTGCGGGCGTCGAGTTGCCGACAGATCCGGCGATTCGTCGGCTTGTCACCGAAGTGATCCGTAGTGGGCGCGATTCCGGGAGCGAGAGCGACGGGGGTCCACGCTACCGTGGCGTACAGCGAAACCCGCTCCTGGAGGAACCCCGATGTCGCAGAACGGTCCGTACCCCGGCCCGCCGCCGCGTCCGTGGTCGGGCGGGGATGACGACGAGCCGTACACCGAGCCGGCGGATCCCTGGGGCGACCAGAACACGCCGGTGGCCGAGCCCGGCTGGGGCGGTCATCCGACCTCGTTGCCGCCGGCGCCGGAATCCTCCCTCGGCTATTCGCAGCCGTACGGGGGTGGGTCGCGCGGCGCGCCGCCGCAGTGGGGTGCACCGCCGATGCAGGCGCGCCGCCGCAACACCCCGATCGTTGCGCTGGTCGTCGTCCTCGGTCTGCTGATCGTCGGCGGCCTGGGCACGACGGCGTGGCTGCTGAGCCGGGGCAATAACGCGGCCCGCGGCTCAGGCGGCCTGCCGAACGCGACGACGCCGACCACCCCCGCGAACGTCGCCGACCCCCAGCCGAGCGCGGACGCCCGCTTCGTGAAGAAGGGACAGTGCGTCCGCAACGAGGGCACGGCCGACGCCCCCGTCATGTCCATCGTGCCCTGCGTCAGCGGGACGTACGAGGTGCTCAAGCGCATCGACGGGCGTACGACCGGCGAGGCGGACGCCGAGGCGAAGTGCAGCAAGGTGCCGAGCTACACGAAGTGGTATTTCTACGACAGCGAGCTGGACAGCCTCGACTTCGTACTCTGCCTCAAGGAACGGTAGGCCCTTCTAGGGCTTTCTAGCGCCTTTGCTAGACGATTCAAGATAAGACTCGATAAGCCTCTCTAGCTTCTTGGCTAGACGGCCCGATACGGTGCTATCCGTGGACCCGGTACGCAACCCGTACGCTCCCGGCGCTGGTCAGCGGCCTCCTGAGCTGGCCGGTCGCGGTCGCGAGCTGGACGCGTTCGACGTGGTGCTCGAGCGCGTGGCCCGGGGCCGGCCCGAGCGCAGCCTCGTCCTGACCGGGCTGCGCGGTGTCGGCAAGACGGTCCTGCTCAACACGCTGCGCTCGGCCGCGATCGGGCGGCTGTGGGGCACCGGCAAGATCGAGGCACGGCCCGACCAGTCGCTGCGCCGGCCGGTGGCGGCCGCGCTGCACATGGCGATCCGCGAGCTCGCCCCGCACCACCGCAACCCCGACCGGGTCGACGAGGTGCTGGGGGTGCTGAAGGCGTTCGCGTTGCGTGCCAACGACTCGTCCGCCAAGTTGCGGGATCGCTGGTCGCCGGGCATCGACGTGCCGCCCGCGCGCGGTCGCGCCGATTCGGGTGACATCGAGATCGACCTGGTCGAGCTGTTCACCGACGCGGCGTCGCTGGCCACCGACGTGGGTACCGGCATCGCACTGTTCATCGACGAGATGCAGGACCTCGGGCCGGCCGACGTGTCCGCACTCTGCGCCGCGTGTCACGAGCTGTCCCAGCTTGGCGCGCCGTTGATCGTAGTCGGCGCGGGACTGCCCCACCTGCCGGCCGTACTGTCCGCGGCCAAGTCCTACTCCGAGCGACTGTTCCGGTACCAGCGCATCGACCGACTCGATCGGATCGCGGCCGACCTGGCACTGTGCGCTCCGGCGGCGCGGGAGGACGTCGAGTACGAGCCGAAGGCCCTCGACTTGCTGTACGAGAAGTCGGGCGGGTATCCGTACTTCGTCCAGGCGTACGGGAAGGCGACCTGGGATCACGCGCCGACCTCGCCGGTCACCGCCGCGGACGTCCGGGTCGCCGCGCCCGAGGCCGAGGCGGAGTTGGCTGTGGGCTTCTTCGGCTCCCGGTTCGAGCGGGCGACGCCGGCGGAACGCGAGTACATGCGGGCGATGGCCGCCCTGTCCGGCGATCCCGGCAACGACATGGACGCGGCCGTACTGACCTCCGACATCGCGACGGCGCTGGCACGCAAGCCCGCCAGCCTGTCGCCCGCGCGGGACGCACTGATCAAGAAGGGGCTCATCTACTCCGGCGAACGCGGCACGGTCGCCTTCACGGTGCCGCATTTCGGCCGCTACCTGAGGACCCAGCCGTAGACCTGAGCGTGATCCGCCCCACGCGGGTATAACCAGCGTTATGAAGCCCGTACGCAGTGCCGCCCGCGCCATGCTTGCTTCGATCTTCGTGGTCAGCGGAGCCAGTATCCTTGTCAATCCCGATTCGAAGGTCGACGCTGCGAAGCGGGTGACCGATCGATTGGGGCCGCTGGTCGAGAACATCGACCCGCGCCTGCCCAGCGACCCGCGCAGCCTCGTACGGCTCAAGGCGGCCGTCGATGTGGTGGCCGGGCTGCTGCTGGCCACCGGCCACCTCACCCGGCCCGCCGCCGCGGCGCTGGCCGCGGGCCTGGTGCCGACCACGTTCGCCGGCCATCCGTTCTGGACGCTGCCGGAGGACGAGCGGGCCGCACACCAGGTCCACTTCCTGAAGAATCTTGGGCTGCTCGGTGGCCTGCTGCTCGCGGCCGCCGATACCGAGGGCAAGCCGAGCTTCAGGTACCGCACCAGCCACGCGGTGGAACGGTCCCAGCGGTCGCTGCGCCGCGCGGTGAAGACGGCCCGCCGGGAGGCGAAGATCGCCGCCGTGTCCGCCGCGACGGCCCGCAAACTGCCGGGGTGACCTTCCCGCGCCCCCGGCGATAGGCGGGACCTTCTAAGCTCTCCCGACGGATCGTGACAGGGCCCAATCCGGGCCGGACCCGACGAGAGCGACACGGGGAGTCGCGCCATGCCGACGCTGGTGGAACGAGCGCGCGCCCACCGCACTGCGAACAGGTCCATCGTGGTCGTTCTCGGGTGCGTGGGCGTCGTGTTCGCGATCACGACGTTCGCTCATCGGTACGGGCTTGCCGACCTCGCCCTCGACCGCGCGGCCGTACGCAGCTGGCTCGGCGGCGACGGCCTGTACGCGTACCGCTCCCCCGACAGTCAGCTCGGCCCGGCGCTGCCGCCGGTCGCCGCGTTGTTCCTGGTTCCGGCCGCGTTCCTGCCGCTCGGGACCGCTGGCTGGTTGATCGGCCTGGCCGGCGTCGCCGCGCTGGTGCTGGCGCTCGTCGCCCTGGTCGGGCCGGTCGCCCGGCGCTACGGCCGGCGCCGCTGGCCCGCCGTGTTCGCCGCGACCGCGCTCGCCCTGACGATCGAGCCGGTGCGCGCCGCGCTCGGCCTCGGCGACCTGGATCTGCTGCTGTTCGGCCTGATCACGGCGGACGTGGTGGCGCTACGACGCGGGGCCTGGGCACGGAGCCGCGCCGCGTGGTGGCCCGGCCGCGCGGCCGCCGTCCCGCCGCGCGGCCGTCCCGTCACCGACCTGGCGCGCCGCGGCTGGGCGACCGGCGCCTGGGCCGGAGTCGGCACCGGGCTGGCCACCGTCCTGGCGGTGGGCCCGGCGCTGTTCATCGCCTACTTCGCCGTCACACGGCAGTGGCGAGCCGCGCTGACCGCGCTCGGCACCGCGGGCACGCTGGCAGCGGGCGCCCTGCTGCTGGCGCCGCGGGAGACCGCCGCGTGGTTCGGGGAGGTGTTGTGGCGGCTCGACCGCACAGGCGGCGTCGATCGTCCCGGCAACCAGTCCCTCGCCGGCGTACTCGCCCGCCTGTACGACTCGGCCACCACCCCGGTGCTGCTGTGGTTCTCGTTCGCGCTGCTGCTGGTCGCGGTCGGCATGATCCGCGCCCGGTCGGCGCACGCGGACGGCGACGAGATCGCCGCGTTCACGCTGGTCGGCCTGACCGGAGCGATCGTCGGGCCGGTCAGCGACACGCATGAATTGGTCTGGGTGCTGCCCGCGCTACTGATCCTGGTCGATGCGGCGGCCCGACAGCGGGCGATGAGCCGGCGCCCCCGCCCCGGCCGGAACGATCGCTTCCTCGGTGCCGGGTACGCGGCCGCGGCGGCGCTGACCTACCTGTTGTTCGTCGCCGCTCCGGTGTGGACGTTCGGCGATGCCGGCGGGCTGGCCGGGATGATCGGTGCGAACGCGTACGCGCTCGGCGTGATCCTGCTGGTGAACGCGCTGCCGTGGCGACCGGGGGTGGCGCCGGCGTTCCCGATCAACCGCTGGGCCAAGCAGATGCGCCGCCAGCCGCGACCGGTCCCGCCCGCACGCCGCGGTTGACGCCCCCACCGCCGGCCCCGTCTACGGACAGTTGACCCATTCTTCGGTGCCGTCCGTGAACACCTGCCGCTTCCAGATCGGCAGCCGTGCCTTCGCCTCGTCGACGAGCCGGGCACAGGCCGCGAACGCGGCGGCCCGGTGCGCGGTGCTCACGGCCGCCACCAGCGCCACGTCGCCGATCTTGAGAACGCCGACGCGGTGCGAGATGGCGACGGCGTACACGTCGGGGTCGGCGGCGATCTCGGCGGCGACCTCGCGCAGGACCGCGGCGGCGCTGGGATGGCCCTCGTACTCGAGCAGCGTCACGCCGCGCCCGTGGTCGTGGTCGCGGACGACGCCCTGGAACGTGACGACCGCGCCCCCCCGCGGATCGGCGACCGCCCGTTCGTGCGCGGCGAGGTCGAGCTCGGCGTCGCTGATCTCGGCACGCGTGACGCTCATTGGTGCTCCCCGGCACGTGTGGCGGTCGCCGGCGGCCCACCGCCAAGGTGGGTGATCATCGGCGCTCCCCGGCGAGCAGCGGCAGTGGCAGGAACGGCAGCAGGTCGCCGGCGGCCCCTCGGGTGTCCGGCCGGATTACCACGAAGCCGTGCGCGACGGACAGCCCGCGCAGCATCGCGGAGCCGACGTGGCCGACCGGGCTCGCCGTCCGTCCGTCGTGATCCAGTGCCGCGAGTGCCAGATGCGTGAAGCTGCCCCGGCCCGGGATCGTTGCCGCCGCCTCGACCTGTGGCAGCGGCGCCAGTTCACGGCCGTGCAGCCCGGCCAGCAGCGGCGCGACCAGCGTGACCAACGCGATGACCGCCGACTGCGGGTTGCCGGGCAGGCCGGCCAGGAAACGGGGCCGCCCGTCGGTGCCGGCCACCCTCGCGAGCAGCATCGGGAACCCGGGCCGGACCGCGACCGTGTTGACGATGTACTCGGCGCCGACCGCGGCGAGTGCCGGGTGCAGGTGGTCCACCGGGCCGTGCATGGTGCCGCCGGTGGTGCACACGACGTCCGCGCCACCGAGAGCGTGCCGGATCGCGTGCACGTGCGCGGCGAGCGTGTCCCGGACCGGCCCGGCGATGGCGTCCGGGTCGACGGTGGCCCCGTAGCGGCGCAGCCAGAGGGGCATCTGCGGGCCGAGCGAGTCGCGGACCCGGCCAGCGCCCGGCGGACCGCTGGTGAGTAACTCGTCGCCGAAGACGAGCAGCGCCGCGCGGGGCACCCGGCGTACTGCCAGCCACTCGTAGCCGCAGGTGGCGGCCACCCCGATCACGGCCGGGTCGACCGCGGTGCCGGCCGGTAGCAGTTCCTCGCCCTTGGTCGCCTCCTCGCCCGGCAGCCGCCACTCCGGGGTGGCGCGGGGCACGCCGCTGACCATGCCGGCGTCGTCACGGGTGGATTCCTCGGTACGGATCACCGCATCCGCGCCGTCCGGGACCATCGCACCGGTGGCGATCTCCACGCAGGTGCCGTCCGCGTCGAGCGGCGCGGCGGTGCCGCCGGCCAGGACCCGGCCGACCGCCCGCCACGGGCCGGCGCCGCGTACGGCCCACCCGTCGATGCTCGATGTAGGGAAGGCCGGCAGGTCGGTGAGTGCGGCGAGCGATTCGGCGAGGGTACGGCCGTCCGCCGCGGCCAATGGCACCATCTCGGCGGGACCGGCGGCCGCCCGCCCGGCCTCGTACGCCAGGGTGCGCGCCTTCGCCCAATCCACCGGGATGTCTTCACCGCTCATCCTCGCAGCCTATCCACGCAGCGTGGCGGTTGCTGCCGGTCCGCTCCGATCGGTCGCGGCCCAGGACTATCCACTGTGCGAGGCGGTGAATATTATCCTTCGTATCGCCGCCGTTACTCACGGAGATCGATACCAGGGAGGTAGCCATGCGCGGAACCAACTGGGACTGATGACCCGGTCTGGGTCAACCTGCGTGATCACCGCCGCGCAACTGATCGACGGTATGCCGCAGGATCGGACCCAGCACGGCCAGCCCATCGCGGGCGCCGCCGGTCGAACCAGGCAGATTGACGATCAGCGTTCGCCCGCCGACCCCGGCCAGTCCCCTGGAGAGCGCGGCCGCGGGCACCTTGTCCCGGCTGTACGCCCGTATCGCCTCGGCGATGCCCGGGATTTCGAAGTCGAGCAACCCGCGCGTCGCCTCGGGTGTCTTGTCGGTAGGCGTGACGCCCGTCCCGCCGCTGGTCAGTACGACGTCGACGCGATCGGCGATCGCCCTCCGGAGAGCTTCCGCGACCGGCTCGCCGTCCGGCACGACGACCGGTTCGTCGTCCACGTCGCAGCCGAGGTCTCGCAGCCCCGCGACGAGCAGCGGACCACTGGTGTCCGGGTAGACGCCGGCCGCGGCTCGGTTGGACGCCACGATGACCCGCGCCCTCACGGGCGGTCCTGTGGGCGTACCCAATCGCCGGTCTTGCCGCCCTCTTTGCGCAGCACGCGGACGGCCTCGATGCTCGCGGCCGGATCCACGGCCTTGATCATGTCGATCAGGGCGAGCCCGGCGGTCGCGACCGCGGTGAGCGCCTCCATCTCGACGCCGGTGCGTTCGGCGGTCTTCGTGGTCGCGGTGATGTCCACCCCCGCGTCGGTAATCTGCAGGTCGACCGTGACGCCGTGCAGGCCGATCGGGTGGCAGAGCGGCACGAGGTCGGGCGTGCGCTTCGCGCCCATGATCCCGGCGATCCGGGCGACGGCGAGCGCGTCACCCTTCGGCAGGCCGTCACCGCGCAGTAACGCAACGACCTCGGCGGTCGTGGCGACCCGTCCCGCGGCTGTGGCCCGGCGGGTGGTCACCGCCTTGGCTGAGACGTCGACCATGCGGGCCGCGCCCGCTTCGTCGACGTGAGACAGCAGGGATTCGTCGGGCATACCGGGAGTTTATAGAAGCATCCGCGAGAACGGGTTCGCGTATCGGCGAGATGGGCAGCACAATTTCTGTACGTCATGAGCGAGGCCGGATCAATGTGAGGAGGATGTGGGCCATGGGTCAATTCCCGCCGGCCCTGAAAATGATTCTTTAGGCGGAGAGTGAATTGACCGCCACGCTCCGCGCATTGGGAAAAGTCGCTCGATTCAGACACCCTTCATAGCGTTCCGTTCCTGCCTGATAAACGCTCGGTAATGCAATATCTTAGTTCTAGCTTATACTGCGCAAATAGACTGAAACCTGTACCAAGGTCACTAAAACTGTCATAGCGTGTTCTCCATCGCGATCGCACACGGGCGGTGAGGTTCTTCCGGGGTCGATTGATGCCCGGGCAGGCCTCTGGATACTGCGAAGGAGAGCGCCATGCGTGGATCTGACTGGAACTGACGAAGAGAGACACGTGCACAGAATCCCCGACCGCAATACGCTGATTGCGGGTCGGCTCGTGCCGACCGCTCGCAGCGGAGGGGATGTGGCCCGCGAACCAAGTTCCCATGACGACGTGACTGAAAGGCGGCTCCGGCTGCTGATCAGTCTCGTCGTCGTTCTGGCTGGTATCGCCGTCGCGTGGTCGGTCGCCCGGGTGTGGTCCTCGCACGCCGAGCCGCCCCCGGTCCTTCTGTTGCTCGAGTTGGTGGCCGCGATCGCCCTCGGCAGTCGCACCGCGTGGAACATCCGCATCCGCTCGCACGGACGCGGCATCTCGTGGCCCGAGGTCGGGATGCTCGTCGGCCTGGCGGTCGTACCGGCACCCTGGGTCATCATCTGTACGTGCGTCGCGATCACCGCGGCCCGGCTGTTCGCCCGCTCCCGATTCCAGAAGACGATCTTCGGAGTGGCCAAAGAGGTACTGGTGGCGACCGCGGCGAGCGTGGTCTTCATCGCGATGGGGCAGCACTCGCAGACCGACAGGCCGGCCCTGCACCTCGGCGCCCTGACCCTGGCCGCGGCGGCGATGTGGATTGTCGACGAGGCGCTCATCGCGCCGGTCATGGTGCTGTCCACACGCTCGGGTATCCGGCAGACACTCAGCGCCAACTGGGACATGCGGGTCTTCGGCCTGGTCGCCCGCTATGTCGTCAGCGTGCTGGTGATCGGCATTCTCGCGTTCGACGGCGACACACGCTTGCTGCTCTTCGTCGCACCCGTGGTGCTCTGCATCCACCTGTGGCAGACCGGTCAGGTCCGCAGCCGCGAGGAGCGTAAGTCCTGGCAGCGGCTCGCACAGACCACGGACGAACTCAATGTCGTGGACCTCGATGTGGTCCTGCATGCCGCGGTGACCCGAGCCGCGGAACTCTTCTCCGTCGATGGGGCCGACATCGAGCTACGGCTGGGCGACACTCGCCGAGTGGTCAGCGGCACCACCTCGCAGGTCACGTACGACGGTCCGGTCGAAGGGGCTCCGGACCGGACCGGCTTCACCATCCCCACCAAGCTCGCCGGTCACGACGGCAACGACCCGATCGGGGAACTGCGGTTGCGCTGGCGCACCGCGGTTCGGCTGACGGAGTCCGAGCGATACAAGCTCATGACCTTCGCCTCTGCGCTCTACACCGCCATCCGCAACGCGAACGCCTACAAGGAGCTCGAGCGCATCTCCGCCGAGAATGCCCACGCCGCCGCCCACGACGCGCTGACAGGTTTGGCGAATCGGCGCCAGCTGCTCGATGAGGCACGCAAGATCTTCGAGACCCGCGGTGATGTCGGCAGGCTGGCAATGCTGCTGATCGACCTCAACCATTTCAAAGAGGTCAACGACACGCTCGGGCACGCGGCCGGCGACAAGGTGCTGTGTGAGGTGGCGCGACGGATCCACGACACGGCCGGACCCGACAACCTCGTCGCTCGGCTCGGCGGCGACGAATTCGCGGTGCTGTTCACCAAGCTGCCGACCCCGGCGATGGCCGCCCACCGGGCCGGCGCGGTCCTCACCGCCCTCGACGGCATCATCGAGGTCGACGGCATGCAGCTCAGCGTCGAGGCGGCCGGTGGCATCGCCCTCGCCCCCGGCAGCGGTGGCGTCGAAGAGCTGCTGCGCCGCGCCGACGTGGCGATGTACCAGGCCAAGCGCTCCGGGCAGCGAACGGCGACGTACGTCCACGCCCGCGACACCGCAGACGTCGGCCGGTTGATGCTCGGCACCGAACTGCGCCGCGCGGTGGCGGAACGGGAGTTCTTCGTCGACTTCCAGCCGATCGTCGACCTGGGTTCCGGCGAGGTGATCTCCGCCGAGGCGCTGGCCCGCTGGCACCATCCGGACCACGGCAGCCTGACCCCGATGCAGTTCATCGAGACGATCGAGCGCACCGGTCAGCTGCCGGCGTTCGCGGACGCCGTGCTCGAGCAGTCGCTCGCCGCGATCGGTACGTGGCGGGAAGCGGGATTCGACCTACCCGTCGCCGTGAACGTGTCGCCGCGCAGCCTGCTGGATCCGGACTTCCCCGGCTCGGTGCTGACCCGGCTGGCCAGCCACGCCGTGCCCGCCGATCGACTCGTGCTCGAGCTGGCCGAGACGCTCACCATCAGCCAGCTCGAGGTCGTGGCGCGGTCGCTGAGCGAGCTGCGCGACGCCGGCGTACGGCTTGCGCTCGACGACTTCGGTACGGGCGTCTCCTCGCTCTCCGTCCTGTCCCGCATCCCGGTGCACCAGCTCAAGATCGACCGCGAGTTCGTCGTGGCGGTCGAGACCTCGTCCGAGGCGGCCGCTGTCATCCGGTCCACCGTGGACCTGGCTCGCAGCCTGCACCTCACGGTGATCGCCGAAGGCGTGGAGAGTGAGCCGCAGCGGCACGCGCTCTGGGAACTGGGCTGCGTCGCCGGCCAAGGCAACCTGTTCGCGCGGCCGATGCGGGCCGCCCGGATGCTGGCCGCCATGCAGCGCGGCTCGGGTGGGCGCCCGGGCGCGCTGGCCAGCGCATTGCATGACGCCGGTTCTGTGGTACGAATGCCACGCCGCAGGTCACCGGGGCATGGCAGGTCGCCTCTGCCACACTTGCCTGCGTGACGCGTCCAGGGCGCCGACGTCCTCTTGCAGTTCCCGTGCGGCCGTCCCCGGGCCGGCGATCGCGTGCTGGTGCCTCTCGCGCCGGCCGCCTGCTCGGCACGATCGACCGAGCCGCGGACGGACTCGCCGCGGACGCCGGGCTCTACCTGGCCTCGGCCGCGTTCGCGCTGGTCACCGGGCTCACGTCGACGCTGCTGCCGCATCGGGCCTGGGGACTGATGGCGACGTGGGCCTATGCCGCCGCGCTCGCCGTCGTCGTTCTCCAACTCCTGCTGTTGCCCGCGACCGACACCGTCCGCAGGTCCGGGACGCTCCGCCGGATCGCCGGGCGGATGGCGCTGACCTGGGTGGCGTGGGCCGGTGCCGCGCTGGTGCCGCTGGTCGTGGAGGCGGTCCAGCGGGCCGAAGGGCGTACCGACCGGGCGCAGGACGAGGTCATCGTGGTCGAGCAGATGGGCGAGCGGCTGCTGCATACCGGGACGCCCTACCTGGGGCCGGACGCCATTGCCGCCCTGCCGCCCGGAGAACAGCTCCTGGGCTACTCGCCGTACCAGCCAGGGATGGCCGTCTTCGGCCTGCCGCGCGCCCTGGCCGGCGACGGCTGGTGGACGGACGCTCGGGTCTGGTTCGCGGCGGTGACAGCAGCGGCGCTGGTCGCGGCCGTATCGGCACTGCGGACGAACGGGGCATCATCCTCAGCCGGCACGTTGACGACGCTGCGGACCACCGGCGCGGACGGCCGCTCCTCCTCCGCCAGCCCCGCCTTGCCGCAGCCAACCACCGACGCGGACGGCCGCACCTCCGCCCCCAGCGCCGCCGTGCCGCAGCCAACCACCGATGCAGACGGCCGCTCGACGGCCGCCGGCGAGCGCGGGCGTGGCGGGCAGCCCGCACTGGTACGGGCGCTGCAGTTCGCGACCGTGCTGCCCATCTGTGCCTTGACGCTGGCCACCGGCGGCGACGATCTGCCGGTCCTGGCGCTCTGCCTGCTGGCGCTGGCATGGTGTGCGATCGACCGGTTCGGCGCCGCCGGCGTGGCCGTCGGTGCGGCCGCCGCATGCAAGCTGTTCGCATTCCCGGTCGTTGCCGTGCTCGCGGCACTCGCGATCGCCACCGGCCGCGGCCGCCGCCTCCTACCCGGCGCCCTCGGCCTACCGATCCTCGTGCTGATCCCGCCGCTGCTGGTGAACAGCGACGCATTCGTCGAGAACGTGATCCGCTTTCCACTCGGCCACGGCATCGTCCAGAGCCCCGCGCAGTCTCCGTTCCCCGGCTACTTGATCTCGACCGTTGTGCCGGGCGGCCGGCACATCGCGGCGGCGCTGCTGGTCGCGGTCGCCGCCGCGATCGCCGTCGTGCTGGTGCGCCGTCCGCCGCGCACGGCCGCGACCGCTGCGCTCTTCTGCGGGTACGGGCTGCTCGCCGCGATCCTGCTCATGCCCACCACCCGATTCGGCTATCTGCTGTACCCGATCGCGATGCTGGTCTGGGCACCGGCACTCAGGAACCCCACAGGTATAGCGGCACTGCGGGGTGAC
The DNA here is from genome assembly GCA_036001925.1 of Actinoplanes sp. Taxonomy (GTDB): domain Bacteria; phylum Actinomycetota; class Actinomycetes; order Mycobacteriales; family Micromonosporaceae; genus Actinoplanes. Next base: position 39,612 of record DASYTU010000237.1, on the reverse strand, counting down.
CCCGCCTTGTACCGTGTGTGAGATGCAGATGACGTGCCCGAAGTGTCGCGGTGAGATGCGATCCTACGAACGCAGCGGCGTCACGGTAGATCAATGCACCGAATGCCGCGGAATCTTCCTCGACCGAGGCGAGCTCGAGAAGCTCTTCGAAGCCGAGGCCAACTGGAACAGCCGCCAAGCAGCCTCGTCGTCGCGTCCCGCGGCGCCGCAGCCCGGCTACGCACCGCCGCCTCCGCCCGCCTACGGGGCACCCGGTTACCCGCCCCCGGCGCCGGCACCGGGCTACGGCCAGCCGCAGTACGGCTACCACGGCCACTACCGCCAGCACGGCGGCTACCACGGCCATTACCGCCAGAAGCGCCACAAGAGCTTCCTCAACGAGCTCTTCGACTGAGGTTGCGTGGTCTGGGCCGTCGAAGATGGCGGTCCAGGCCGGCGACCGCTCAAGCTGTGGCGTCCGGACGGCCCAGGCTGTCGTGTTATATACGGACAAGTCGGAAGTCCCGCTGAGCCGGTGCGTGGCCCCACCTGATCGTGGAAGCCCGTGGTCGCCATGTAGCGCCCGCGATCCTCCGCCTAGCCCGTAGACCTGGCCGCAGCCCGGAATCTCGACGTCGGACCGTCACTCGACGCGAACCACGCGGCGGCCGCAGCATCGGAGGCGTCGCTCAGCGCCCGGGTCCGTCCTTCCCCGCCGATGGGCGTGCGCCAGCGCCGGTCACATGCAAGTCTTCTGAGTCATGCGATTGCCCGCACCGGCCGCGGTGGTGTCCGCGCTCGACGATGCGTACTCCGGCATCACCGCGATCGTCGCGAACCTCGACGACCTCGACCTGCTACTGCCGTCAGGCTGCCGTGGCTGGTCGATCGCCGACCTGCTGTTCCACGTCACGCTCGACGCGCAGCGCGCGCTCGTCGCGCTTGCGACGCCCACGGACGAGCCGACCGACGTGGATTTCGTCAGCTACTGGCGGAGCTTCCCGGGGGCTGGCGATCCGGACGCGGCGCTCGCCCACGGCCAGTGGGTCCGCCGGTCCGCCGCGGCGTTCGTCCGACCGAGCGGCATCGTCCAGCGCTGGGCCGAGACGGCCGCCGCGGCCGCGTACGCCGCCGGGACCGCCAACCCGGCCGGCCGGATCATGACGCAGGGGCACGTGCTGGCCGTGCCGGACTTCCTCGCGACGCTGGTCACAGAGGCCGCGATCCACCACCTCGACCTGGTCGTCTCGCTGCCGGATGCCGACGATCCCGCGCCGGACGTCATCGCACTGGCACTCGCCACATTGGACGGTCTGGCCGCGCCGGACGGCCTTCCCGCTCACTGGAGCGAGCGCGAGGCGCTGCTGAAGGGCTCGGGCCGCGAGCCACTGGACGGTGCCGATCGGCGTGCCCTGGACGGCCGCGTGGAGATGTTTCCGCTGCTCGGCTGACACTCACAAGATTGAGACGCGGCGCGCGGACCCCTATAACGCGTCAGGGGATAGCCATGTCGACGAAACGGGACAGATGCAGTTGCGCCGCCACCGTGACCGTGTCGGTGGGGCCGTTACGGTGCTTCGCCACGATGAAGTCGGCTTCGCCGGCCCGCGGCGACTCCTTGTCGTAGTAATCGTCGCGGTGCAGAAGTATGACAACGTCCGCATCTTGCTCGATTGATCCAGATTCGCGCAAATCGGACAGCTGGGGGCGCTTGTCGGTGCGCTGTTCCGGACCGCGATTCAGCTGGCTGACCGCGATCACCGGGCATTCGACCTCCTTGGCCAGCAGCTTGAGGCCTCGGGAGAGATCGGCGACCTCCTGCTGGCGGCTCTCGGTGCGCTTCGCGGACGTCATGAGCTGGAGGTAATCGACCACGATCAGCTTGAGATCGTGGCGTTGTTTGAGCCGGCGCGCCTTGGCGCGGATCTCCATGAGGTTCATGCTCGGCGTGTCGTCGACGAAGATCGGAGCCTCGCTGATCTCCCCCATGCGCCGGGCGAGCTTCGTCCAGTCGTCATCGGACAGTTGACCGGAGCGCAGGATGTGCAGCGGGACGCGCGCTTCGGCCGACAACAGCCGCATGACAATCTCGATCTTGCTCATTTCCAGCGAGAAGATGGCGCTGGCGCAGTTGTGGCGGATGGCCGCGTGCCGGGCGAAGTCCATCGAGGCAGTCGAGTTGTGCGTCGGGATGAGCGTACGACCGGCGAGGTAGAGCTTGTCGGCGTTGTCGATCGACACGCACTTGACCGGAACGGAGGCGATCCGCCGGACGTCGACGATGTACCGTGCCGGGCGCCGTTCCCCGTGCACCAGCACTTTGTGACGCAGCGCCTTGCTCTGGACACGGAAGACGTCGTCGGCCGCCGTGAAGCTGAGCGTGTACCGGGTCGATCGCTGCTTCACCGCGAGGGTGCACGGGTAGCCGAGGCTCAGGACCAGCTCGCGGACATCCTCGGCCAGCCGCCGCGATGTCGACCGGTACTCGCAGCTCCCCGTGCCTGCCACGGAGCCGGCGGTGTCGAGCAGGCCGGCGAGCAGCGCGCGACGCTGCGCCTCCGAGGAGCGTAGATAGGTCGACGGGATGTGCTTGTTGTCGAGTACGCCGAGCACGCGCAGGCGACCGGCGACCGAGCCCGGCGCAGCACAGCGCTCGTCGCAGCGCGCGGACTGTTCACCCACGCCGGACGCGGCCTGCGCCGCTCCGCCACAGACGGCGCAGCTCCGGTCGGGCGGTGGCGTCAGCGAATCGGTGGGGCGGACGAGCGTACCGTTTGGGTCCACGCCGTACCCGTCGGCTTCGATGTGCCAGACCACCTCGGGGTCGGCTGAGTCGATGCGCGGAGCGCCGCCGTGACCCGCACCGAGCCAAGCCCCGAACGTGTACGGAGCCAACGGCAGCGCGCGGTCCGGGAGTTGCAACGGGGCCGGGTTCGGCACCGAGTGATTCGGGCGGAGGTCCGCCGTGGCGGCGTGCAGCGTCGCCGCGATCTGCTGCGTCGTCCTGATCTCTGCGGGGCGTCCGTCTCGGCGCGCACGCCGGTCCTGCGTCGACCATTGGTGGGAGCCGTCCGCGACGATGATCGAGCCGTCGGAGAACGCGACCTCGTAGCAGGGCCGCCCCAGCATGATCTCGCTGGTCGCGACGACCGTCGTGGGCCGGCCGTCCGCACCGAGGATCTTGTCGCCGATAGCGACGTCGCGCATCGTCGTCCAGCCGTCGGGCGTGGCCAACGGGGTGTCGAGTGCGAGCGCCTTCCCGAGACCCGGCCGGCCGGCAACGATGATCAACTGTCCCGGATGGAGGCCGTTGAGTAGGCGGTCGAGATCGGAGAAACCGGTCGGTACGCCCGTCATCACGCCGTTCGTGGCGCCGACCGCCTCGATCTCGTCCAAGGTCGGCTGGAGCATGTCGGCGAGGACCGCGAAGTCCTCGCTGACGCGGCGCTCCGTCACGTCGTACACCGCCTGCTGGGCCATGTCCACGATGTCGTCGACGTCGCGGCCGCCGTTGCCGCCCGTGCCGTAGCCCAGCTGGACGATCTTGGTGCCGGCCTCGACGAGGCGGCGCAGAACGGCGCGCTCGGAGACGATCCTGGCGTAGTACGCCGCGTTGGCCGCCGTGGGCACGCTCTCGATCAGCGTGTGCAGGTACGGCACGCCGCCGATGCGTTGCAGGTCGCCGGCGTCGGCCAGCGCCGCCGCAATGGTGACGCCGTCAGCCGGCTCGCCGCGACCGTACAGATCGAGAATGGTGTCGAACACCGTGGCGTGCACGGGGCGGTAGAAATCGTGCGACTTGAGGATCTCGAGGACGTCGGCGATCGCGTCCTTGGACAGCAGCATGCCGCCGAGCACGCTCTGTTCGGCCGCGATGTCCTGCGGTGGCGACTTCTCAAAGCCGCCGCCCGGCGGCAGCGACTGAGGGCGGAATTCCGGCCGTGCGTCGTCGGTGATCGACACCCGGACCTCCTCCACTCGCCGCTCGCGACTTCTAGATCAAACAACCCGGGTACGACACTTTCGGCTGAACCCGCCCGGACCGCGGCCGGACCGGACACGGAGCGCGGCCGGCCGAGCGACACCCCAGCGCGGTACACCATACGAAGCCGCACGTCAGGTGCCCAAGCGATGCGGTGGACGACGCTCGGGACAACCTGTGGACATCTCGCCGGCCCCTGTGTGCAGCCCTGTGCACAGCTTGTGAATAACGGCTGGGGACACCGCCGGACCGCCTTGTCGACCAGCGGACTCGTCCTCCCCATGGTGTGGAGGAGAAAAATTGCCGGGCGTGACCAAGCCGTCGCCTCAGGGCGTTGCGGTTCGGTCTCGCAAACGTCACGCTTTTCTGGTGGACCAACGGGAGTGGGACTACGGGGCCCGCCTGCCGCGAGACAGGCTCGCGCCGGAGACGTGGTCCACCCAAAATGGTCCGGAAAGCACTGAAATGCCACAATGGGGCTCCGTGGCCGACACCGGCAGCCTCGAGCCCAGCCCGGAGGCCATCGCCTGGGCACGGCGTGCGGACGCGTGGGCGCAGCAACCTCCAGCGGAGCAGGCCGGGCAGTGGGAACAGCCGGAGAGCCGCTGGGCCGAGGTGGCACCCACCGGTCGCCAGACCTACCCGCCCGATGGCGTGGGCTGGCGTACCGAGACGGCCGAATGGCTCGCCGCGGAGCAGACCGCGCGCTGGCGGCAGACGACCGAGTGGCGCTCGGCGTCGGGTGACCACGGCTGGCGCTCGACCACCGAGGCCTGGCAGACCGGCGGCAACGCCGAGGGACTCCAGCCGCCGACCGTGCCGCCGACCCGGCAGCAGATGGCCATCTCGAGCACGGCTTGGCCGACGCCGCCGGCCGACGACCCGCCCACCACCGGCCAAGAGACGCCACAGAGCTACCCCGCGCCGCCGCAGTCCCAGGCGACATCGACATCCTGGCAGCAGTTCGGAGAGGGCGAGCCGCCGTGGCAGCAGGCCGCCGAGGGGCGTCCGGCATGGCAGCAGTTCGCCGCGCCTCCGCCGCCATGGCAGCAGGCCGCGGCTGGCGGGCCGAGCTGGCAACAACCGCTCGATACCCCGGGCGCCGCGAGCGCGCCGCCGTGGCAGCCTCAAGCCAACCCACCGGCCGCGAGCGCGCCGACGTGGCAACAACCGCAAGACACCGGCACGCCGACGTGGCAACAACCGCGGGAGCGGTGGCAACAGTCACTGGACACGCCACCGGCCGCGATCGCGCCACCGACCCCGCGGACGCCCGAGGACTCGCCGACGTGGCAACAGCTCATCGAGCCCACCCCCACGTGGCGACAGCCGGCCGACCCGACGCCCGCGTGGGAGCGCGCCGACACCAGGCCGGTGGACCGACCGGTGAGCGCCCCGAGCTGGCCGGCCCCGGCCTCCGGGTCCACGGCGTACACGAGCACCTGGTCCTCCGGCCGCGACGACGGCCGCCATCTCGTCCGCGAGGACGACCGCGCCCAATGGCGCCGCGAAGCGGCCACCGGCATGGCGGGGCTCGGCGACCGTGCGATCGGGCGCCGTCGAGCGCCCGACCCCAACACGGGGAGCGGGAGCATCGGCTGGGCCACCAGCCCGGACAACGACGACTGGGCCGGCCACGCCGACACCGGCACCATGCCGACCTTCCCGCCGCCTGCGGCGATCTCCGATCGGCCCAGCCGGCGCGACCCGGCCGATGCCCCCAGCTGGCAACGCGAGGAGTCACCCAGCTGGCAACGAGAAGAGCGACGCCAGGAGCCCAGCTGGCAACGAGAAGAGCGACGCCAGGAGCAGCCCAGCTGGCAACGCGACGATCCGCCCGGCAGGCAGCGCGACGAGCCCAGCCGGCAACGGCGAGCGGACACGCCCAGCTGGGGCCGCGGCGAGCCGTCCACGGACTGGCGGAACGAGTCGGACAGCTGGCGATCCGAGCCGGATTCCGGCAGCTGGAGCCGCGGCGAGGAGCCGCGCGGCAACGGCTGGCGCCGCGGTTCCGCTGACGCCGACGAGGATGCCGACGCGCCGGGTTGGCGAGACGCCGGCCCGAGCGCCGACGCCTGGCGCCGCGACTCGGCACCCGCGACCGATCCGTGGGCACACAACGTAGCCGACACCGGCGTCATCCCGATGAGCTGGGAGCAACCGGCCACCGACACCGGCAGCTGGCGCTCGACGCCGGACGCACGACAGTACGGGGCGCGCCGGCGATACCCGGACGGCGATGAGGATCGCGTCGAGGCCCCACTCGACCCCGAGATGTGGCGCCGCGACCCCACGCCTCGCCGGGACAGCCGGAACTGGCCCGCGGAGGAGCCCCGGGCCGAGTGGCGGGATCAGCTCCGCGAGGAGCAGCGCCGCGAACTGCCGCCGGCCGGCGAGGCCGTCACCGAGATCCGTCAGCGCATCGATCCCGACAAGTGGCAACGCGGCCGGCGAGAGCCGGGTGCCTGGCAGCGCGAGGAACGCGAACAGGCCGCTCGGGGCTCGGCGAGCTATCGGGAGGGCAACACCGGCGACTGGCGGCGCGAGCTGGCGGCGCAGAGCGATCTCTCCGACGGCGAGCCACGCCGCTACGGGACGCAGGACTTCGTGCCGTTCCGCCCGTCCGGCTCGGCGTCCGTACCGACATCGGCCGCATCCGGGCCGGCGGGCCCGCCCCGGGCACGCGACGAGCTCCTCGTCGGCAACCGCAACGGCTCCGCGCGGTGGCAGGACCCGCCCGACACGCAGTGGCCGCCCAGGGGCGCCGTCACAGGCTCGTACGAGCGTCGCGCGGTCGGTGCTCTACCCGTCTCGTCGGGACGGTCGAACCTCCTGGAGCCGGACGACGACGATATCGAGGAGAACACCGGCGGCCCGCTGGCCGCGGTCGGCTACACCATCATCTGGTACGGCGTGCCGGTCGTCCTGTTCGTGCTCTACATGCTGGTGCTCAACGGCAGCCAGCAGGCGCACGCGCTGAGCACGCTGGCCGGCGCCGCACCGCAGTTCGGCCTCTCGCTGGTGCTGAGCATGGTGGTGGCGGTCGGCTTGCGCTGGGCCAGCGGCTCCTGGAAGGCGGCCAGCGTCGGCCTGGCTGCGGCCGTGATGGGCGGCGGACTCGCAACCGTGCTCACGTCCGCCATCACGGGCAACTCATTGAGCTGACGCGCCGCCGTTCGTCAGCGTCCAAGAGGTCGACCCGCCAGACGACGAAAGGCGCGCCGGAGCGAACCCAGCGCGCCTTTGGTCGCGAGACCGAACTACTTGGCGCCCACCACATTCACCGGGAACGTCGCGGTCACCTCGGGGTGCAGCTTGACCTGGACGTTGTAGGCGCCCGTGGTCTTGATGTGACCGGGCAGCTCGAGACGGCGCCGGTCGAGCAGCGGACCGCCAGCGGCCTTGACCGCGTCGACGATCTCGGCCGGCGTGATCGAGCCGAACAGCCGGCCGCCACTGCCGGACCGCGCGGTCAGTGTGACCGTGAGGTTGGCCAGCTGGTCCTTGACCTCGTTCGCCTGGCCCAGGTCGCGGATCTCGCGAGCGTCGCGGGCCCGCTTGATGACGGCGACCTGCTTCTCCGCGCCCTTGGTCCAGCGGATCGCAAAACCCTGCGGCAGCAGGTAGTTGCGGCCGTAACCGTCCTTGACCTCGACGACGTCGCCGGGGGTGCCGAGGCCCGACACCTCCTGAGTGAGGATGATCTTCATGTCGGTGCCTCCCCTCAGCGCGCCGTGGCCGTGTACGGCAGGAGCGCCATCTCGCGGGCGTTCTTGACCGCGCGGGCGATCTGCCGCTGCTGCTGGGAGGTCACGCCGGTGACCCGCCGAGCGCGGATCTTGCCGCGATCGGAGATGAACTTCCGCAGCAACGCGGTGTCCTTGTAGTCGATGTAGGTGATCCCGTCCTTGTCGAGCGGGTTCACCTTCTTCTTCGGCTTGCGAAGTGCCGCAGCCTTAGCCATTGCTCAAACTCCTGAAAGTCCTAGAAAGGTGGCTCGTCGTCGAAGTTGCTGTTACCGCCGGAGCGGGAGCCGGAGGCCGGGGTCGAAGCGGGAGCAGCCGTGGCCCAGGGGTCGTCGAAGTTGCCTCCGCCACCCTGGGAGCGGCCACCGCCACCGCCGGAAGCGCCGAATCCGCCGCCGCTGCCGCCGCCCGAGCGGGCCATCTTCTGCACCTTCGCCGTGGCGTAGCGAAGCGACGGGCCGATCTCGTCAACCTCGAGCTCGATGACGGTGCGCTTCTCACCCTCGCGCGTCTCGTACGACCGCTGGCGCAGCCGGCCGGTGACGATGACGCGGGTGCCACGCTGCAGCGACTCGGCGACGTGCTCCGCCGCGTCGCGCCAGATGTTGCATGCGAGGAAGAGCGGCTCGCCGTCCTTCCACTCCCCGGAGGCCCGGTCCATGAATCGGGGCGTTGAGGCGACCCGGAACTTGGCGACCGCGGCACCTGACGGGGTGAAGCGCAGCTCGGGGTCATCGGTCAGATTGCCGATGATCGTGATGGTGGTGTCTCCTGCCATGACCTTCTCCTCGCGGCCTCAAGTGTTTCTGCAGAGAGGCTCCCAGAGCCCCCTGACAAAAAACCTCAGCGCGTCTCCGGCCGGATGACCTTGGTACGCAGAATGGACTCGTTGAGCCGCAGCTGGCGGTCCAGCTCGGCCACGGCCTCCGGCGTCGCCTGCAGGTCGATCACGGCGTAGATGCCTTCGGCCTTCTTGTTGATCTCGAACGCGAGCCGGCGGCGGCCCCACACGTCGAGCTTCTCCACTGAGCCACCCGCGGTCCGGATCACGTTCAGGTACGTGTCGAGCGACGGGGCGACGGTGCGCTCCTCGAGACTGGGGTCGAGGATCACCATGAGTTCGTAATGACGCAAGACGTTCTCACCTCCTGTGGGCTGAACGGCCACGGTCTCTCCGTGGCAGGAGGTCTTGTGTCTGCCGCCGCGGTGTCACGGGGAAGAGCCCAACGACAAAGCCGCGGGAGCGAGTCCCACGGCGGGCACACGGCGAACCGAGCAAGCATACCCGCGAGCTCTCCGGATACCGAACGGGCCCCGTCTCGTCGCCGAGTGGGGAGCTCGGGCTGAGCAACTACGAGACGCGGAGTGGCACGGTCACGGGCGGAAGACCGTCGTACCCGCGTCGTAGGCTCATTCCATGCGCATCGGAGCCCATGTCGACCCTGTCGGACCCCTCGAGGCGGCCGCCGCCCGCGGCGCCGACGCCGTCCAGTTCTTCCTGACGGATCCCCAGGGCTACAAGACGCCGCCGCCGCGCGACGACGTGGCGGCACTCAAGGCGTCCGAGGTGGACGTCTACATCCACGCGCCGTACATCGTGAACGTGGCAACCCTCAACAACCGGATCCGGATCCCGAGCCGCAAGCTGATGATGGCGCACGCCAAGGCCGCCGCCGAGCTGGGCGCGAAGGGGCTGATCGTGCACGGCGGCCACGTCGGCGCGGGAGCCGACCTCGCGGTCGGCTTCGACAACTGGCGCAAGGCCTTCGAGTACGCGGAGAAGGATGGTGGCCTGCCGCTCCCCGTGCTCATCGAGAACACGGCCGGCGGCGACAACGCGTTGGCCCGCCGCTTCGACAACCTGGCCCGGTTGTGGGACGTGATCGGCGACTTCGGGGCGGGATTCTGCCTGGACACATGCCATGCGCACGCTGGCGGTGAGGAGCTGCTCGGCGTGGTCGACCGGGTCAAGGCGATCACCGGCCGCATCGACCTGGTCCACGCGAACGATTCCAAGGATCCCTTCGATTCGGGCCGCGACCGGCACGACAACCTCGGCAGTGGCAAGATCGACCCGGAGTTGGTGGTGGCTGTCGTCCGGGCCGCCGGCGCCCCGGTGATCGTGGAAACCCCGGGCGGCGTCGAGGGCCAGTCGGCCGACATCGCCCTCTTGCGTAAGAGAGCAGGCAGCTGACACAGCGGTACGGGGGAGAGGGATGACCACCGAGCAGCCCAGCCTCGGGGCCGATTCACCACCTGCCGATGGGGTTACCGCCGGGCCGGTCGCCGCCGGGCCACCGGCGAGGATCCGGCCGCCCGTGCCCGGGCCGTCCTCGGATGCCGCCGGAACAGGCCGCCGCACGGAGACGCCCACGCGCGCCGCCGAGACCCCTGCTCGCGCCGCCGAAACCCCCACCCGCGCCACCGAAACCCCGACGCACGACGTCGAGACGCCCACGCGCCCCGCCGAAACGCCCACGCGCCCCGCCGAAACGCCCACCCGCGCCACCGAAACCCCGACGCACGACGCCGAGACGCCCACGCGCCCCGCCGAGACGCCCACGCGCCCAGCCGAAACCCCCACCCGTGCCGCCGCGACGTCCCCGCACGCCGCCGAGGCGGCTACGGACCCGGCGGACATACCGGTCGACCAGGTGGGCGGCGGCGAGGCCCTGGCCAGCCCGGAAGGATCCGCCGAGACCGCGGGCGGCGGCCCAGCGCAAGCCCCGGCAGGCGCGGGCCCCCGTCGTCGAAGGGCTTGGTGGGCGCGCCGACCAGCGGGTCCCGGTCGTCGATGGGCTTGGTGGGCGCGCCGACCAACAGCGGCCGGAGAAGCCGAGCCCGCCCCCACGGACGCCCCGGCGGCGCCCAGAGACGGCGCGGACGGGCACGACGAGCCGGCACCGGCGGCGGACAGCGGGCCGGCCGGCGCGGAGCTGAGGCGCAGGCCGCTGCCCACGGACCGTCCGCCCGGCGTCCCGCCGGATCCATGGACCGCGTTCGCCACGGCGCCGGAGCGCGCACCCGGCCGCTTCCGCCGCGGCCTGCACGCCACCGGGCTATCCCTCATCCACGAGTACGCGCTCGTCATCTACGGCGGGCTGCTGCTCGCCGTCGTGCTGACCTGGCCCACCCTGCGCTATCCCCTGCACGTGCTACCGCAGGAACGTGGGGACCCCGCTCGACAGGCATGGCAGATCGCCTGGTCGGGGCACGTCCTGTGGACGGATCCCGCGAAGCTCTGGCAATCCAACGCGTACTTCCCGCAGCGGTACGGCTTCGCGTTCGGCGACAGCCTGCTCGGCTACGCCCCGGCCGGGATGCTCGGCGACGGGCCGCTCGCGGCGGTCCTGCGGTACAACATCCTCTTCGTACTGGCGCATGCGCTGCTGGTAGTCGGCGGCTACGCGCTGGTCCGGCAGCTCGGCGCTGGCCGCACGGGCGCGACCGTCGCCGCGGTGGCGTTCGCGTACGCGCCGTGGCGGCTCGCTCAGGAGGGCCACCTCGACATCGTCTCGGCCGGCGGCATCCCGCTCGCGCTGGCGATGCTGGCCCGCGGCCATGGCTGGTCGCTGCGATACGGCCTCAGGCCCGACCGCCGAAACGCCGGCTGGGCCGCCTTCGGCTGGCTGGTCGCGGCGTGGCAGATCGGCCTCGGCTTCTCGCTGGGGCTGCCATTCGCGTACGTGCTGGCCGGCATCGCGGTGGTCGTCGCCATCGCGGTGCTGATCCGCCACCTGCGCAAGCGCCGGCAAGGACCGGCTCTGGGATGGCGGCTGCTCGTGACGGACGTGGTCGGGCTAGTGATCGTCGCGGGCGTCGGCGCGCTCATCGCGATCCCGTACTTCAAGATCGCCGACAACGGGCCGAGCGGCACCGAGATCGACTTCTTCTCCGCGCCGTGGCGGAGCCTGCTCATCGCGCCGGCCGAGTCACGGATCTGGGGCGCCGCGCACGCCGGGCCCCGGTCGTCGCTGGCGTGGCCCGCCGAGATGACGCTGCTGCCCGGCTTCGTGCTGTACGCGCTGGCGCTGGTCGGGCTCGTGTTCTCGGTCTGGAAGTGGTGGCACCGCCTGCTCCTGCTGCTCGGCGTCGCCGTCAGCGTCGTCTTCACGCTCGGCACCACCGTCTTCGGCGGGCGCTGGACTTATCTGCCGCTGTTCGGTCACCTGCCCGGTTCGCTGGACGTGCGGATCCCCGGCCGGCTCGTGCTGTGGGTGACGTTGCCGCTCGCGGTGCTCGCCGCCGGGGCGGTCGCGGAGTTCGTACGGCGGGCCGAGCACCTGTCGGCACTACGGATGCCACCGTGGCCAGGGCCGTGGCTGCGCCTCGCGACGCTCGTACCGCTGCTGCTCGTGCTCGTGGAGAGCTGGAACGCGACGCCGCATCCGGTGGTCCCGGCCCAACCCGCGGCGATGCGTACGGTGACCGGCCCGATGCTGGTGCTGCCGAGCGCGGACATGACCGACCAGATGGTCATGCTCTGGTCGACGTCGCGCTTCCAGCAGATGGCGAACGGGGGCGGTGGATTCGCCTCCGCCCGGCAGGCCGAACTGCGCCAGCGCGCCGCTTCGTTCCCGGACACGACCAGCGTCCAGTATCTGCGCGGCCTCGGCATCAAGACCGTCGTACTGTTGCGCGCGCAGGCCGCCGGCACCGTGTGGGAACGCGCCGGCGACGTCCCGGTCGACGCGCTCGGCATCCGCCGCGAGGACCTCGACAGCGGGACGGTCGTGTTCAGGCTGAGCTGACCGCCGGCTCGGCGGCGCGTTCGGGCGCTTTCTCCAGTCCGGCCGCCCGCCGTAACCGGGCGATCCAGTCGGCGTCCGGGGCGCCGTCGAACGGACCGCCGTCCGGGTCGTCGGTGTAGGTCTGCCGGACCGGGTCCAGCTCGGGTCGCCAGATCTCCCGGATGACCAGGCCGCACAGGATCGCCACGGTGATCAGGCGTAGGGCCGCCGCGAGCACGAACACCCCTTCGGGGATGACCGGCTTGCCGCCCGCACCGAGCAGCTCGCCGTAGAACGCGGTGAAGTAGCCGATCTCCGCGACCGACCAGGCCACGATGGCTCCCCAGCGCGGCCGGGCCAGCACGATGAGCGGCAGGAGCCAGAGCACGTACTGCTGGGACCACACCTTGCTGAAGATCAGGAAGCCGGCCACGACCAGGAAGGCGACCTGGGCGAGGCGTGGGCGCCGGGGCGCGAGCAGGCACAGCACGGCGATCGCCGCGCAGGACAGCAGGAACAGCCCGTACGTCAGCGTGTTGAGGAACGGGATGTGGTCGCTGAGCCACTGGAACGGGCCCTGGTCGCCGGGCGCGCCGCTGTTCCACTTGGTGTCGATATAGCGCCCGATGTACCAGAACGTGCCCCAGTCGATCGGCCGCGTCGTGTTGAGGTCGAAGAAGCGGTCCCAGCTCGTGCGGTAGAGGAGGAACACGGGCGCGTTCGCCACCACCCAGGCGACGCCCGCGCCCACGAACGCCAAGGCCCACTCGCGCATCCGCCGGGAACGCAGCGCCAGTACGAAGAGCGGGCCGATGATGAACAGCGGCCACAGCTTCGCCGCGCCGCCGAGCCCGAGCAACACGCCGGCCAGCGCCGGGCGGCGTTTCGCCCAGGCGTACAGGCCGAATGCGGCGAAGCCGATCGCGAGGAAGTCCCAGTTGATCGTGGTGGTGACGAAGAGGATCGGTGAGAGCGCGAAGATCGCAGCGTCCCATGGTCTGCGCCGCCGCAGTCCGAGGATCACGGCGGCGGTCGCCACTGCCAGCGCAGACAGCACGAGCGCATTCGCGTTGTAGAACCACTTGCCCTGGTTGATGCCCGGGTACTTGACACCGAGGGCATGCACGGGCAATCCGAGCGCGCCCATGAAGTAGCCGGTGACCACCGGGTACTCGACCGCGTGGTCCTTGTACGGCACCTTGCCCTCGTTGAGCTCCTCGGCGTAGTAGAGAGCAAGCACATCGGTGTAGCAGAACCGGGTGTATTGGATGTTCTTCTGCCAGTCGCCGTCCTGGCAGGGCGACTTCTGCACCCAGTGCAGCGCCAGCGTGAGGCATGTCAAGGCCAGGATGATCCGCGAGGCGGTCCAGAACCTACCCGGCCGGGAGCTCGACGCGGCGGCGTGCTCCCCCAGGGGACCGCCGATCGCCTCGGAGAGCCCGCGGACGAACCCATCGGATACGGCGGGAAGGTCCTGGGGCCGTTCGGTGTCCGGGTTCGACTGGGCGCTCATGTCTTGGCATCATGCCGCATGTCGCCGTCGCGACGGCGACACCCTCCGGCCGCGCCGAGACGGGACGCCCGGCGGCGACGAAACGCAGACGGCGCGTACCCCCTGGGGCACGCGCCGTCGGACGTCGAACGGCTAACCGGTCGACACCGTGCCCTGGTTTTGGTTCGGCGGGGGAAGGATGACCTCTCCGCCGCCCGGGGCGGGCAGTGTCGGCAGCGTCGTCGGCTGGTCACCGGGCTTGCCGTTCCCGTTCCCGTTGCCGTTGCCGTTGCCGCCGGGACAGAAGAGGCCGCCCAGGATGCAATTCTGTTGCGGCTCCTCGACCGGCAGCGGCGGCAAGCCGTTGCCCTTCAGGTTCGGGTCGCCGACCTTGACGTTCGGCAGGAATTCCTCGTCGGGGGCGTCGATGTACTTGCTGGCGAGGTCCATGAACAGCTTCCAGACCGCGCCCGGCACCGATCCACCGGACATGTTCTTTCCGTTGGCCGTCTTGATCGGTAGAGGATTGTTGTTCTTGTCGTAGTTACCGATCCAGACGGATGCCGCGATCTGTCGGGTCGCGCCGATCGTCCAGGCGTCGCCGTTCTCGCCCGACGTGCCGTCCTTGTATTCCCACGTGCCCGTCTTGGCGATGGCGTGCCGGCCGCCCTTCAGCGACCTATCGTTGTGCCCGGGAATCTTCTCGAGCACGTTGTCGATGGCCGCCACGACGTTCCGGTCGAAGACCTGTCTCGGCTTGGTCTGCTCATTGTGGTACGGCACGAATTTGCCGGTCTTCTGATCGCGCTTCTGGACGGTCTGGACGAAGTGCGCCTTGTTGTAGACGCCGTCGTCGGCGAGGGTGGCGATGCCGTTGGCGTGGTCGAGCGGCGTGATGGCGTACTGGCCGAAGCCGACCTCGTTGCCGAAGCCCTTGAGGGCGCTGTCGTCGGCCTTGCTCAGATCGATCCGCTGGCCGACCTTCGTGGGGCTGGCGATGTACTGCACGCCGGCCGCGTGCGCCGCCTCGAGCACCTTCGGCGAACCCAGCTTGTCGGCGAGCCAGTAGAACGGGAAGTTGTACGACTCGATCGTGGCCGTGTCCAGCGGGCAGCGCTGCTTGTCACACGCCAGCTTGGTACGGCTGGAGTTGTTGATCGTGTCGCCGCCGATCTTCTTCAGCGTGGAGTCCCACGTGGTGTCGAAGCCGTAGCCGGCGGTCAGCGCCGCGAGCAGCGTGTAGATCTTGAACGAGGAGCCCGGCGGCCGGCCGCCGCCGAGGAAGCTGCCGTCCTTGCCGTAGTTCGGTCCGGCGTAGTCCCATCCCACACCGTCGCCCTGCGGGCCGCCGTAGTAGGCGAGCACCCGGCCGTTGGTCGGGTTGACCGCCACGAGCGCCGGTTTGTACGAGCTCTTGAGGTCGTGCAACGGCGAGTCCGGATTGCTGCGGTTCACCGCCTCCTCGGCCGCCCTCTGCACCCGAGGGTCGATCGTGGTGGTGATCCGCAGGCCGCCCTGGGTCCACTCGTCCTGCTTGATGCCCATGGCGAGCAGTTCCTGCTTGACGTACTTGATGATCTTGCCGGTCGGCTTGTTGTTGCCGCACGTGGTGTGGCAGGCGTTCGGGTCGAACTTCTTCCACGTCTTCGGGTATTCGGTCGGGCGGTCCTGCGGCTTGAGCCAGCCCTCCTCGACCATGTTGTTCAGCGTGTAGTTCCAGCGCTCCTGAGCGGCCGGCAGGTTGTTCTGCGGGTCGTAGCCCTTGTGGCCGCCCTGCACCGGCTCGGGTTGCTTGATCACCGAGGCGAGGATCGCGGCCTCGCCGGCGGTGATCGCGCCCTTCTGCCCGGGCGGGGTGAGCGAGGAACGGTCGTTACCGAAGTACGCCTTGACCGCGGCCTCGATGCCGTACGCGCCGCGACCGAAGTAGACCGAGTTCAGGTAGCGGCCGAGGATTTCCTGCTTGCTGTAGACGTCCTCCATCTTGCGGGCGATCACGGCCTCGCGGAGCTTGCGGTTGTAGCTGATCTCCTTGAGGTCCGCGGCGTGCCGCGCGTACTGCTGGGTGATCGTCGAGGCGCCCTGCGTGGAGCCACCGGTGAAGTTGTTCCACGCGGCGCGCAGGATGCCCTTCGTGTCGATGCCGTGGTGGTGCAGGAAGTTCTTGTCCTCGGCGCCCATCACCGCGTACCCGATGATCGGGTTGATGCTCTGGTAGGGCACGAGCGAGCGGTTCTGCTCGCCGATGGTGGCAAGCGGGGCCCCGTTGCTGGCCAGCAGCTGGGTGACCTGGTCCTCGGCCTTCGGCTCGGTCAGCTGGACGTCGTCGAAGAACCAGGTGCCCGCGACCACGCCGGCGCCCATCAGGATGACCACGACGGCCGCCGCGGCGGTGAGGATGTTGGCCCGGCGGCGGCGCTTGGCCGCCTTCGACGGGTCCCGGTCCTTGACGCGGCGGCCGCCACCGGCGGGTCCGACCGCGGGACCGCCCGGCTCGTCGTAACCCGGCTTCGGCCGGACCGCGGCTCGCGCCACGGCCGCGCGGCCGCCGTAGGCCTCGTCGACGGCGGCAGCGCGGCCGCCGACCCGCGCCGAGCCGACCGACGCGCGGCCCGGTGCGGCAACACCGACCGACGCGCGGCCGCTGGTTCCGCCGAGGGATGCGGCGCCGACCGAAGCGGCGCCGCGCGGAACGGAGCCGCTGACACTGGCGCGTCCGCCGGCCCCACGGCGGTACGCGTCGGGCGCCGGACGACCGTCGGGATAGCCGGACTGGTCGTCGTCAGGCGTGGGGGCAGTGGACGGCCCGGGCACTCGGGCCCGGGCGCGCGCAGACTGCTGATCGCCGTACGAGTTCATTCGTCACACCTACCGGTCGCGGTGGCACGCCAGGGAGGCCCTGGACGGGCTTCCGGAGACATTGCCACGGGCGGACGTTCTGGGCTGCATCGCCGCAGCCACCCTGTCGGATGTCAAGAATGACCGATTGCGGCGCTGGATGCCCGTGTCGGTCGGGGTCGGGTCCACGTTAGCGAGAGGGGGTCCGATCACCGTCGGCCCTCCCGGCGTGGTGGCGACGACCCTGTCTCGTGGTGGCGGCCCGAGCCGGACGAGGCGACGGCCTCGACCCTGTCCAGTTCGTCGGAGTCCAGTGCGTCTCGACCGAGCAGGTACTGCTCGGCGAGGTGGTTCCACGCGCAGGAGCGGCACACCTCCACGACGAAGACCTGGAACTCACGCAGCGTCATGGCCAGGACAGGGAGTTCCGCCAGCTTGCGGGCCTGCCCGGCCGACTGCTTCAGTTCATCGCCGTAGATGTAATGCACGAGGGTGAGATTGTCGCGGCGGCAGATCGGGCAGCGCTGGTCCGTCGGCTCGCCATGGAACCTAGCTGCGCTTTTCAGGTACGGCGAGGCGTCGCAGACCTCGAGCGTCCCCACCTTCCCGTTGTGCACGTCACGCAGCAGCGCTCGCTTCTGTAGCGAGTAGTCGACGACCTGCCGCTGCGTGCGCATGGCGAAGAGAGTACGCGGTCCGGTCCGGTAGGGCGACAGTCATCACTCAGCGTGCCGCGCCGATTGCGTAGCATTGATCGTCTTGCGAGATCTCGCGACCCGATCTACGGTAACGATGTATCGGATCGATACATCGAAGCTGAGTAACTCAAAATCAGCGGATCAGGGGGCCGGATGCTCGAGTTGGCGATCCTCGGTCTCCTGCAGGAATCCCCGATGCACGGCTACGAACTCCGCAAGGAACTCGCCACCAAGCTCGGGACGATCCGCGCCGCGATCAGCTACGGCACCTTGTACCCGACGCTGAAGCGGCTGCACACCGCCGGCTGGATCAGCGAGAACGTGCCCGACGGCGACACGGTCCCGCCGCTCACCAGCCGCCGCGGCCGGGTCGTGTACAAGATCACTGCCGAGGGCAAGGAACGTTTCGCCGATCTGCTCGCCCAGGCCGGCCCCGAGACGTACGACGACGCCGGCTTCGGCGTCCACTTCGCCTTCTTCGCCCGGACCGACCGGGCCACGCGACTGCGGATCCTCGAGGGCCGCCGCCGCCGGATCGAGGAGCGCCGAGAAGGCCTGCGCGAGATTCTCGCCCGGGCTACTGACCGGCTCGACGCGTACACCCTCGAGTTGCAACGCCATGGACTCGACGCCTGCGAGCGCGAAGTCCGCTGGCTGGAGGAGCTCATCAGCAATGAGCGCTCCGGCCGCTCACCGGCCGCTCCGGCCGGCGACTCACCCCCCGCATACCCGAGTCCGCACCAGGACCGGCCGTGATGAACAAGGAGGCAAACGCGATGGGTTCCGTCCGCGTCGCCATCGTCGGTGTGGGTAACTGCGCCTCGTCCCTGGTCCAGGGCGTCGAGTACTACCGCAACGCCAACCCCAACGACCGCGTTCCGGGTCTCATGCACGTGACCTTCGGCGACTACCACGTCTCGGATGTGACGTTTGTCGCGGCGTTCGATGTGGACGCCAAGAAGGTCGGCATGGACCTGGCCGAGGCGATCGTCGCCAGCGAGAACAACACACTCACCCTGTGCGACGTGCCGCCTACCGGCGTCACCGTCCAGCGTGGACCGACGTTCGACGGCCTCGGCCAGTACTACCGCGAGATCATCGACGAGTCGGCGGCCGAGCCGGTGGACGTGGCGCAGGCGTTGCGCGACGCCCGGGTCGATGTCGTCGTGTCGTACCTGCCGGTGGGCTCCGAGCAGGCCGACAAGTTCTATGCCCAGGCCGCGATCGACGCCGGCTGCGCGTTCGTCAACGCGTTGCCGGTGTTCATCGCCTCCGACCCGGTGTGGGCTCAGAAGTTCACCGGCGCGGGCCTGCCCATCGTCGGCGATGACATCAAGAGCCAGGTCGGCGCCACGATCGTGCACCGCGCGCTCGCCAAGCTGTTCGAGGACCGCGGCGTCGAGCTGCTGCGCACGTACCAGCTCAACTTCGGCGGCAACATGGACTTCATGAACATGCTGGAGCGCACCCGGCTGGTCTCCAAGAAGATCTCCAAGACGCAGTCGGTGACGAGCCAGATCCCGCACGAGATGGTCAACAGCGACGTGCATATCGGCCCGTCCGACCACGTGCCGTGGCTGGACGACCGCAAATGGGCGTACATCCGTCTTGAGGGCCGCAGCTTCGGCGACGCTCCGCTCAATGCCGAGCTCAAGCTCGAGGTGTGGGACTCTCCGAACTCGGCCGGCGTCATCATCGACGCGGTCCGGGCCGCCAAGATCGCCAAGGATCGCGGCATCGGCGGCCCGATCCTTTCGGCCAGCTCGTACTTCATGAAGTCTCCGCCGGTCCAGTACAACGACCACGACGCGAAGGAGGCCGTCGAGGCTTTCATCCGGGGCGAGGTCGAGCGCTGACCTCACCACGTGAGCATTCCGAAGGGTCGGACCGGCACGGTCCGACCCTTCGGCGCGCCGGGAGCCGAGTCCCGGACCGCGACGTTCACCGTCACGCGGTACCCGCGGCGCCGGGTCGGGCCTTGACGGTTACGGCCGGTCGACCACCATGAGGGACGCCTCCGCCTCGTAGAAGACGCCGTCGCGGTCATGACGCAGGCCCAGCTTCTCGAGGACGTGCCGGGATGCATGGTTCTCGGTACGTACGACCGCGACGACGCGCGGCAGGCGGCACGTCTCGAAGCCGTACCTCAGGCAGGCGCGTGCCGCCTCGGTCGCATAGCCCTGCCCCCAGGCCGGGCGGCCCAGGTAGTAGCCGAGCTCGACGTCGTCGGTGCCGTCGAGGCGCTGCAGCCCGGCGTGCCCGATCACCGCACCGGTGGCGCGGACCTCGACGATCCACATGCCGAACCCGTCGCGTTCCCAGCCATCCAGCCGATCCGCCCACCGCCGCAGGCTCTCGGCCAGCGGCAGCCGTACGTGGGCCCAGGTCACTGCGGCGTCGTCGTCCACCGCCGCCCGGTGGGCCGGCAGGTCCTCGGCGTGGAATCCGCGCAGCCGTAGGCGCTCTGTCATCACCACCGGAGTTTCGACCACCTCGTCACCCCCACGCCCGTTGCAGCGCGACGCGCGCCTCCAGCTCCAGCAGGCGCCGCTTGCGTTCGATGCCGCCGCCGAAGCCGACCATCTTGCCGCCTGCCCCGACCACGCGGTGGCAGGGCACGATCACCGGCACCGGGTTGTGGTTGCAGGCCGTGCCGACGGCCCGGGCCAGCGTGGGGTCGCCGAGTGCCGTCGCGATCGCGCCGTACGTGTTCATCTCGCCATACGGGATCTTGGCGATCTCATCCCAGACCGCGCGCTCGAACTCGGAACCGCCGACCATCCGCACCGGCACCGTGAAGTCGGTCAACGCGCCGTCGAAGTAAGCGTCCAGCTCGTCGACCGCGCGGTGCTCGCCCGGCGGTCCGAACGACGCCGGCGCGCCGAACCGCACGCCCACGACCGTCTCGCCGTCGAGCACGACGCCGAGCGGACCGATCGGGGAATCGAGGAGCAACCGCATGCCCCGATTCTGCCCGCCGGGTACGACAAGAACGTGGGGTCAGGACGGCTGCCGGCCGAGAAAGGCCACCAGCCGGTCACCCGGCGGCGCGTTGGCGGGCACCGCGATCGGCCGTGCGAAGCGGGCAGGCCGATCCCATCCGCGGATGAACAACACCGACAGATCAAGCAACTCGTCGGCCAGCTCATCGGGGATCGGCCGGTGCTGCCCGCACGCCTCGGCGACGTCCCACCCGTGCACGGCCACCTCGATCGCGCCGGCGCCCGCGATCAACGGCGTGGTCACCAGCTCGTCCTCGACGCATACCGCGACCGAGCCGTTCGCGTTTGCCCACGCACCGAGCAGGCGGACGGCCTGGTCGCGCACCAGGGGAATCACGGCGCCGGCCGGGCGCGGGACCTCGACGGCCGGACCCGGCGCGCACGCGATCCTGCCGACCTCGACGGCCTCCTGGAGCGCCGCCATCGAGTCGTGCAGGTGTTCCAGCAGGTCGTGCAGGTTCCAGTGGCGGCACGGGGTGGGGCGGGCGAGCGCCTCGGGCGTCACCATCGCGAGGCTGCCGAGCGCGTACGCGATCGATCGCTCGAGTACCGCGACCCCGCCCTGGAGGGCTGCCGGTGCGCGCTCGCCGGCCATCATGCCGCACCGGTTGAGCCGGCGCCGCCCGGCGGCGCGGAGACGGACCGCGCAGCGCCGGCCGCGTCCGCCTCGACCGGCGCGGAGACGGACCGCGCAGCCCCGGCCGCGTCCGCCTCGACCGGCGCGGAGACGGACCGCGCAGCCCCGGCCTCGTCCGCCTCGACCGGCGCGGAGACGGGCAACGATTCCGGCAACCCGAACGTCTTGAACAACCGCAGGTCGAAGAAGCAGGTCACGTGACTCACGCCGTCCGGAGCCAGGGTGAGGACCGGCAGGTTGAACGGCCGGTACACGTCGCCGTCGCGCATGTAGAGGCCGAACGCGTACTGGCCGTTCGCCTTCGTCGGCACCAGCCGCATGTCGCCCGGGCCGCCGGCCGGGCACTTCGTGTCGACGAGCCGTGCGATGTCCTCCGGTCCCTGGTACCAGCCGATGAACGGTGGCATCTCCCAGACCGCGTCCGTGGTGAAGATCGTGACCATCGCGGCGACGTCCTTGGCCTCGAACGCCGCCACGAAACGGTCGAGCAGCTCACGTGTCTCGGACTCGCCGGGTTCGGTGACGTCGTCCGCCACCGGAGCGGCCTCCCGCAGCTGGGCTCGGGCTCGCTGCAACGCGCTGTTGACCGAGGCGGTGGTCATGTCCAGCATCTCGGCGACCTCGGCGGCCGGCCACTGCAACACGTCGCGCAGGATAAGCACCGCCCGCTGCCGCGGCGGCAGGAACTGCATCGCGGCGATCACCGCGAGGCGAATGCTCTCCCGGCCGTCCACCACCGACGCCGGGTCATCACTGACCATGGCGTCCGGCATCGGTTCGAGCCACGGCACCTCGTGCCGCGCCACGAGCGGGTCACCGGGATCGGAGTTCGGCGCACCGAGACCGATCGGCAGCGGCCGGCGGGTACGCGTCTCCAGCGCGTTCAGGCAGGCATTGGTGGCGATCCGGTGCAACCAGGTCCGCATCGAGGAGCGTCCCTCGAACTGTTCGTACGATCGCCACGCCCGCACGTACGTCTCCTGCACCAGGTCCTCGGCGTCATAGACGGAGCCGAGCATCCGGTAGCAATGCGCGAGCAGCTCCCGCCGATAGGGGTCGGCCTGTCGCACGAAGTCCGTGTCCACCCTGTCGCCTCCCCAGACAAAGTCCACAACGGGATAGACCGGCGCCGGGGCCGAAACTCATCGCCGTGGGACCGATGAATTCTCGGCACGGCGGCGGTCTGTCCTAGCGATCGTAATTCGAGAGACGGAGGACCGGCCGTGCCGAACGGAACGAAGGACACCAGGTGGACCGCTCTAGCGGTGCTGTGCGTCGGGATGCTGATGATCATCCTGGACGTCACCATCGTGAACGTCGCACTGCCGTCCATCCAGCATGAGCTCGGGTTCAGCCAGTCGGGCCTGGCCTGGGTGATCAACGCCTACCTGATCCCGTTCGGCAGCTTGTTGTTGCTGGCCGGCCGGATCGGCGACCTGGTGTCGCGCCGCGGTGTCTTCCTCACCGGCCTGGTGCTCTTCACCGCCGCGTCCGCGGCGTGTGGCCTGGCGGAAAGCCAGCAGATGCTGGTCGCGGCCCGGTTCGTCCAGGGCATCGGCGGCGCCATGACCTCGGCCGTGATCCTCGGCATGATCGTCACGATGTTCCCGGAGCAGCGGGAACAGGCCCGGGCGATCGGCGTCTACGCCTTCGTGGCGTCGGCCGGCGGCGCGGTCGGTCTGCTGCTGGGTGGCGTGCTGACCCAGAGCATCAACTGGCATTGGATCTTCTTCGTCAACCTGCCGGTCGGCCTCGGTGCGGCGGTCGCCGCCGTACGCCTGCTCGACAAGGACCGCGGTGCCGGCCTGAAGCGAGGCGCGGACGTCCCGGGCGCCGCGCTGATCACCGCGGCCTTGATGGTGTCGGTCTACACCATCGTCGAGCCGGCCGCCGACTACGGCTGGACCGCACCCCGGACGCTCTGGCTGGCCGTGGCCGCGATCGCGCTGCTGGTCAGTTTCGTGGTCCGGGAGGCGACCGCGGCCACCCCGCTCGTACCGCTGCGGATCTTCCGGTCCCGGGGCCTGACCGGCGCGAACCTGGCCCAACTGCTCAGCGCGGCCGGCATGTTCGGCATGTTCTTCGTCGGCGTGCTGTACGTGCAGCACGTCCTCGGCTACGACGCGCTGCGGATCGGGCTGGCCTTCCTGCCGGTCACGGTCATGATGGGCGGCCTGTCGCTGCGCTACTCCGAACGGTTGATCACCCAATTTGGCGCCCGCACCGTGGTGGTCGCCGGTCTGGTGCTGGTCACGTGCGGGCTGCTGTTCTTCGCCCGGGTGCCGGTGCAGGGGAACTACGTGATCGACGTGCTGCCGTCGATGGTGTTGCTCGGCGTCGGGGCCGGCATGGCGTTCCCGGCGCTGGCCGCGCTCGCCATGGCCGAGGCAACCCCGGAGGATGCCGGGCTCGCCTCGGGCGTGTTCAACACGACCGCCCAGGTCGGGTCGGCGCTCGGCCTGGCGGTGCTGGCCACGCTGTCGTCCGGCCGGTACCTCGCCTTGCGGCAGGACGGAGTGTCCGATGTGGTCGCGCAGACCGGTGGCTACCGGCTCGCGTTTCTGGTCGCGTCCGGGCTCGTGGTGGCCGCGCTGGTGGTGACGGTCGCGGTCATCCGTCCCGCACAGGTCAACGCCGAAACGCCCGAGCTGATCCCCGCCTAGCAAGGAGACAGAGCGATGAGCGATCTGCAGAAACTCGTCCAGCACGCGATCGACGAACGGGTCGAGGCCGGCACCGAGATCGGCGTCCAGGTCGCGGTCTACCGCCACGGCGAGCTGATCGTCGACGCGGTCGCCGGCCTGGCCGACCCGGACACCGGGCGCCCGGTCGACTCCGGCACACCGTTCTACACGTGGTCGATGGGCAAAGCGATGACCGCCACCATCGTGCACATCCTGGTCGAGCGAGGGCTGTTCGGGTACGACACGCCGATCGCGGACCTGTGGCCGGAGTTCGGCGCGCACGGCAAAGAGCACGCGACGGTACGGCACGCGCTCACGCACACCGCCGGGGTGCCCGGAATCGGCGCCGACACAACCGTGGAAGACGTCTGCGACTGGGATCGGATCTGCGCCCGGGTCGCCGCCAGCGAGCCGTGGTGGGTGCCGGGCACGCGGACCGGCTATCACGCGTACACGTTCGGCTTCATCCTGGGCGAGGTTGTTCGCCGGGCCACCGGGAAACCGATCTCCGAGCTGCTGCGGGAGGAGGTCGGGGCCCCGCTCGGCGTGGCCGATGAGTTGTACTTCGGGATGCCGGTGTCCGAGCATCACCGGCTGGCCCGGCTGGTCGACGCGCCCGGTGGCGCCGAGATGACGGGCTCGATCCCGCCCGAGTCGCCGATGCTGCGGGCGTCGTCGCCGGAACTCTGGCCGACAGCGGCGCTCGGCAACCGGACGGACGTGCTGGCCGCGGACATCCCGGCCGGCGGGAAGATGACCGCCCGCGCGATCGCGCGGATGTACGCGGCGCTGCTCGGCGAGGTGGACGGCGTACGCCTGCTACCGCCGGACCGGGTCCGGGCCATACTGGCCGATCCGTTCCAGGGCACCGATCAGGTCTTCGGCAATACGGCGATCTGGGGCCTGGGGTACGGCATCGGCCGTCTGGGCGGCGGAGATGACCGCGGTGTGTTCGGGATGGGCGGCGCCGGCGGCACCTTCGGGTACGCCGACAACACGTCCGGCGTGGCGTTCGCCCTGACGAAGAACCTGCAGACGATGGACTTCGCCACCGCCGCGCAGATCAGCGGACTGGTCGCGGACGCTAGCTGAGATGCCCGTGCTCGCGGGCCCAGCGGAACAGCTCGGCCTCCGCCTCCTCCCGCGACAGCGGCCCGCGGTCCAGCCGCAGATCCTTCAGGTACCGCCACGCCTGGCCGACGACCGGCCCGGGCGGCACGCCGAGCAGCTTCATGATCGCGTTGCCGTCCAGGTCCGGGCGTACCCGGGCCAGATCCTCCTCCGCCTGGATGCGGACGATCCGCTCCTCGAGGGCGTCGTAGTCGGCCGCCAGCGCCGCCGCCTTGCGCCTGTTCCGGGTGGTCACGTCCGAACGGGTGAGCTTGTGCAGGCGCGGCAGCAGGTCCCCGGCATCGGCGACGTACCGGCGCACGGCCGAGTCGGTCCACTCGCCGCGGCCGTAGCCGTAGAACCGCAGGTGCAGCGCGACCAGCTCGACGACGTCGGAGATGACGTCCTTGGGGTATTTCAGGGCCTTCATCCGCTGCTTGGTCATGCGCGCG
This sequence comes from Actinoplanes sp., assembly GCA_036001925.1. GTDB lineage: Bacteria > Actinomycetota > Actinomycetes > Mycobacteriales > Micromonosporaceae > Actinoplanes. Next base: position 14,262 of record DASYTU010000237.1, on the reverse strand, counting down.
CCGACCACCTCGTGGTGGTGGAAGCTGACCCGGCCGTCACGGCCCACTTCCTTGGTCGCGGGCTTGCCGACGTCGTGCATCAGGGCGGCCATCCGTAGAACGAAGTCGGGGCCGGCATCGCCTTCGAGGCGGACCGCGTTGGAGACCACGGTCAGCGTGTGCTCGTAGACGTCCTTGTGCTGGGCGTGTTCGTCGATCTCCAGCCGCAGACCGGTGATCTCCGGGATGAACCGATCGGCCAGCCCGCTGTCCACTAGCAGCCGCAGTCCGCGAACCGGGTCGGCGCCGCACAGTAGCTTGGTGAACTCGTCCCGGATCCGCTCGGCCGCGATGCGATCGAGATCGGGGGCCATGGCGGTCATCGCGGACACCACGGCCGGGTCGACAGTGAACCGTAGTTTCGCTGCGAAGCGGGCGGCACGCAGCATCCGGAGTGGATCATCGGAGAACGACAATTCCGGCGCGGCGGGGGTACGGATCACCGACGCCGCAAGATCCGCGACACCGCCGTACGGATCCGTGAAGACGTGACCCGGCACCGACACCGCCATCGCGTTGATCGTGAAGTCGCGGCGCCGCAGGTCATCGAGCAGATTCGTGCCGTACTGGACCACTGGTTTCCGGGTGACCCCGTCGTATGTGTCCGCCCGGAACGTCGTGATCTCGAGCCGCAGGCCGTCCTTCTGCACGCCGATGGTGCCGAACTCGCGCCCGGTCTCCCAGATCGCATCCGCCCAGCCCTTCACCACGGCCAGGATCTGGTCGGGGTGCGCGTCCGCGGCGAAATCGAGGTCGTCGACCAGGCGGCCGAGCAGCGCGTCCCGCACCGAGCCGCCGACCAGGTGCAGCTCATGGCCGGCGTCCGCGAAGCGGCGGCCCAGATCATCGGCGACGGGGAAGACTCGCAAGAGTTCGGATACGGCGTCCCTCTGGGCCGAATTCAAGACAGACATGGGAGGACCAGCGTATCGGGCGCGGCCATCGCGGCGCTGAGCCACCCTCCTGCGCCGCCTTCTGTGACGACTCCCTTTATCGTGACTGCTGTGCCCGTACCCCTTGGGAGGCTCGTGTGAACGGCGGTCTGTACCGAAGCGCGCACGCCGCGCGCGACGGTGATCCGCCGCCGCCGGACGGCGTCACGCTGATCTCGGTCGACGCGCAGCTCCCAGGCCCCGCGGCCGCCGAGGATCAGGCATTGCCGCCCGAGGAGATACCCCCGGCCGCTCCGGACACCGAGGGCGGGACGGGTACGGCCGGCCACAGCGCGATCATGGCTGCCGGCAGTCTCGTGAGCCGGTTGATCGGGTTCGTGCGCAACGCGCTGATCGGGATGACGCTGGGCGCGGGCATCGGCGACGCCTACACGAGCGCGCAGTTCCTGCCCGGCCAGATCTACGAGCTGCTGCTCGGCGGCATCCTCTCCAGTGTCCTGGTCCCGCTGCTGGTGCGCCGGCGCAAGGCGGATCCGGACGGCGGTCAGGCGTACACCCAGAAGCTGTTGACGTTCGCGGTGGTCGGCCTCGGTATCGCCACGCTGTTGATGGTGGCGGCGGCGCCGCTGATCACCGCGATCCAGGCGACCAAGGGCAGCGATGAGTACCAGCACCTGGTCACGCTGTTCGCGTACCTGATCCTGCCGATCATCTTCTTCACCGGCCTGTCCGCGCTCATCGGCGCGGTGCTGAACGTCCGCGGGCACTTCGCCGCGCCGATGTGGGCGCCGATCCTGAACAACGTCGTGGTGATCGCCACCTGCGGCGTCTTCATCGCGGTGTTCGGCACCGCGAAGGGCCTGGCGCCGGAGGACATGACGCCCGGACGGATCCTGCTGATCGGCGGCGGCACGCTGCTCGGCATGGTCGCGCAGGCCGCCGGGCTACTGCCCGCACTGCGCCGGGTCGGTTTCGCGTGGAGGTGGCGTTGGGATCCGCGCGGGCTCGGACTGCGCGAGATCGGCAAGCTGGCCGGCTGGATGCTCTGCTACGTCGCGGCCAACCAGATCGCGGTCTTCGTCGTGGTGAACATGCTCAACGGCGTGGCGGACAACAGCCGCAACGCCGGTGTGCTGATCTTCAACAACGTCTTCCTGCTCACCATGATGGCGCACGGCATCATCGGCGTCTCCGTGATGACCGCGCTGCTGCCCAAGATGAGCGCGGCCGCGGCCGACGGCCGGTACGCCGACGTCAGCTCCGACCTGAGCCGCGGCATCCGGCTGACCGCGACGGCTCTCGCCCCGATCGCGGTGATCTACGGCGTGCTCGCCGCGCCGATCGCGGTCACGTTGTTCCAGGGCGGCGCGTTCACCAGCCAGATGGCGAGCGCGACGGCCGGGGTGCTGGTGGTCGCCGCGTTCGCGGTGCTGCCGCTCTCCATCAGCTACCTGTGCACCTACACGTTCTACTCACTGCAGGGAAACCGGACGGCGGCCCTGATCAACCTGCCGGTGGTCGGCATCCGCATCGCCGCGTACGTCGTGCTGTCCGCGGTGCTGTCCGACTCGCTGGTCGCGGCCGGCATGACGGCCGGCAACGCGATCTCGTACGTAGCGTCGGCGCTCATCTCGCTCGCCGTGCTCCGGCGCCAGATCGGCCGGCTCAATCTCGGCTCGGTGGTCGGCGCGCTCGTCAAGGTGTTCGTGGCCGCCGTGGTCGCCGCCGCGCTGGGCTTGCTGGTCGTGCACCTGCTGCCCGGTGGCGACGCGCCCGGCCGCGGCAGCGCGCTTCTGCAGGTGGTCGTCGGCGCCACGGTGATCATCGTGGCCTACATCGGCGCGGCGACCGTGCTGCGCGTTCACGAGGTCAGCCAGGTGGTCCGGATGGTGCGTCGCAAGCTCGGACGCTGAGCAGCTACTTCTGGGCCGCCGTTCGGTGGAAAGTGGCCCGGCGGAGCGGCCCGACAGGACGCCGCGCCGGGGGGACGACCTGTGGGACCTTGGCCTCGGGCGGGTATGGTCAGTGTCGACATGCGTGCGGAGCAGTGTCGGCATGCGCCCAGCAGGTCGACATGCGCGCGGAGCACCGAGGGAGGACGGGTGACCCAGGTCGGCGAAGGCCACGAGACTGCGGCCGATGATGCCGGGCCGGTCATGACCTTCGGTGCGCCCACCGTTGGTGAGATCCTGGCCGAGCGTTATCAGCTCGAGGAGCATGTCAACAACGACAGCGCCGGCCGGCAGGTCTGGCGCGGCATCGACGTCATCCTGCGGCGCCCCGTCGCGGTCGTGCTGCGCCACCCCGGTGGCGAGTCCGCGACCGAGATGTTGCAGGCCGCGGTCGACGCGAGCCGCGTGATCCACCCCAACCTGGTCGGCGTTTACGACGCGATCGACGAGGGCGAGCGGGCGTACGTGGTCCGCGAGTGGGTCGACGGCGAGGCGCTGCGCGAGCTCGTCACCGAGGAAGGGCCGCTGGATCCGGCGCGAGCCACGGCGATCGCACACTCCATCGCCGACTCGCTGGCTGCGGTGCACGCCACCGGCATGGTCCACGGCAACGTGCACCCTGGCACGACGCTCATCGGCGACGACGGCCGGACCGTGCTGGCCGACGCGCGGGCCGACTCGGCCGACAGCACGGAGACCGACGTGCGGGCCGTGGGAGGCCTTCTCTACTACGCGTTGACCGGGCGCTGGCCGCACGCCGAGGTCGGGAAGTCGGCACTGCCGGACGCCAACCGCGACGCCGGTGGCGCCATCGCCGCGCCGCGACAGATCCGTGCGGGCGTCCCGGCGTACCTGGACGACCTGACCATGGACCTGCTGGACAAGCGGGTCGCCGCGCCCGAGGCGGACGCGCTCGCCGCGGAGTTGGCCCGCCTCGACGCGGCCGACGACGACTACGAGGACGTCGGGCCGCTGCGGTTCGCGCAGAGCACGGCGGCCGAGCCGGTCCGCAGCACCCGCAAGATCATGTTTGGGGTCGGCGCGCTGATCGTCATCGCGATCGTCGGCCTGGTCTTCGGCATCCGCGCCATCACGACGTCGAACAACGACACGCCCGGCGCCGGCCACAAGGCCGGTACCGCGACGACCGGCCCGATCGGTGGCGGGTCGAACAACGGCGGGGGACAGAGTGAGGCGCCGACGCCGCAGAAGATCGCCCTGACCGCCGACATGGTACGCATCGTCGACCCGCCGCCCGGCGACCGTTCGGACGAGGGCGAGGCCGCGAAGACGGTCGACAACGACCCGGAAAGCGCGTGGGAGACCCAGGGCTTCAAGAGCCCGAAGTTCGGCAACCTCAAGGCCGGCATGGGCGTCCTGATCAATCTGGGCACCCCGCGAAACGTGTCGGACGTCCGCGTCGAGACGTCCGCGCCGGGCGTGGCGATGGAGATCCGCACCGGCACCAGCGCCTTCGACGACAGCTCGTCCGGCGACAAGAAGGTTGTCGAGACGTACAAGAAGCTGGGCGACGGCGACGATCAGGGTGCGACCCCCGGCACGCGGGAGATCCTGACAGGCTTCGATGCGGACACCAAGTACCAGTACATCCTGGTGTGGCTGACGTCCCTGCCGCTGGCCGACGACGGCCGCTACCGGGTGAGCGTCTCCAACATCGAGGTCTACGGCTCCTGACCCGAGCCCGTCCGGTCAACCTTCTCGGCTAGATTGCTGGCGTGACATCCGGCAACGCGCGCGACGGCGCCGGCGAGGGTATGCCCGAGCCGAGCGACGCCGAGCTGCTGCGCGCCCACGTCGACGGCGACCCGCAGGCGTTCGCCGAGCTGGTCCGGCGCCATCGCGACCGGCTCTGGGCCGTCGCGGTCCGCACCATCGGCGACCGCGAGGAAGCCGCCGACGCGGTGCAGGACGCGCTGCTCTCAGCGCATCGGGGCGCGGCCCGCTTCCGCGGCGATTCCGCTGTCACCACGTGGTTGCACCGCATCGTCGTGAACGCCTGCCTCGACCGCGTCCGGCGCCGGCAGGCGCACCCGACCGTGCCGCTGCCGGACGGCAGCCGCTCCGACGACGGCCCGCCGACCGGTCCCGAGCCGGCCGCGCCGGTGCAGGACCACGACACCGCCATGGTCGTACGGCAGGCGCTCGCGGCGCTGCCGGTGGAGCAGCGCGCGGCACTTGTCCTCGTCGATGTCCAGGGCTACCCGGTCGCGGAGGCCGCCGAGATCCTCGGTGTCGCGGAGGGCACGATCAAGAGCCGGTGTGCCCGGGGCCGGGCGCGGATGGCCGTGGCGCTCGGCCACCTCCGCGCGGGCTCCCCGTCGCCATCCACGTCTTTGTCCGCCATGTCCGCTTCGGGCGACGTCGACCGGGCCGGCTCGGCGGACCCCGCGCCGGTGGGAGACGTCCGTCACGCCGGCGCGGGGAACCAGGCGGGCGCCGGGCGCGTCCCAACCGCATCGGGAACGGCTGCGCCGCTTCCCTCTGGGCGCGATGGAAGGGACCAGCAGTGAGCCGGGACGAGTTCAGCGGGGTCGACATCGACCTGCTGGCCGACTATGTCGGCGGCGCGCTGGACGGCACCCCGGACCACGCCACGGTGGCGGGGCTGATCGCCCGCGACCCGGCCTGGCGGGCCGCGCATGATGCGCTGACCGAGGGCATGACGGCCGTCGGGCGGGAGTTGGGTACGCTGGGCGCGACGCCAGAGCCCATGCCCGCCGAGTTCGCGGTACGCCTCGACGCGGCGTTCGGCGCCGGCATCGCCGATCCGGCGCCTATCGATCCCGAGTTGGTGACGCCTACCGTTCCGCACCTGAAGCCGGTGCGCGGCGATGCGTCTGGTCGGCACCTGACCCCCGTACCGGATAGCGGTGTTGATCGTCCCGCCGGTGAGCACAACCGCGAGACGGCGGCCAAGCGGCGGCGCAGGCTGCGCTGGGCCGTGCCGATCGCGGCAGCGGCCGGCGTGCTGGCGTTCGCGGGTTTCGGCATCGACTACCTGGCCGGTGGCACCAAGGCCTCGAAGGACGCCACCACCAGCGCGGGCGGCGCGGCCCGGGCCGAGAACGCCCCGATGATCGCGTCCGGCCAGCCGCAGGTCGCGGCGGCGCCCGCCGCCGCGCAGATCCGCAGCAGCGGCGTTGACTACGACCGCGCCACCCTGCGCGATGCCACCACCGACACCTTCGAAGCGCCGGCTCCCAAGGGAGCGTCGCATGTTCCGGGATTGGCAACCGACTCGGCGCCCGCGCCGCTGGCCCGGCTGCGGGCGCCCGACGCCCTGATGGCGTGCCTCGACGCGATCGGGCAGGCGAACGGTGCCGGCACGATCACGGTGCAGAGCGTCGACTACGCGCGTTTCGAGGGCAATCCCGCGCTCGTGGTCCGCTTCTCGGCCGCCAACGGATCCTGGGTGTGGGCGAGCGGGCCCGCGTGCGGCGCGCCCGGCTCCGGCGCCGCCACGGTAGCGTCCGTGCCGGTAGGGTAATAGACCCGGTGGTGAGCTGAGCCACGGGCGCTGACGCCGGGAACAACTACTCCCTACGATGGCGTTCTTGTGTGCGCAGCCAGGCATACCTGGGTGCAGACTGACTGAGGAGTCGGCAGTGGACGTGGTCCGAAACGTGATCATCATCGGCTCGGGACCGGCCGGCTACACCGCGGCGCTCTATGCGGCCCGGGCTGACCTCAAGCCGCTCGTCATCGAGGGCGCGCAGTCCGGCGGCGCGCTGATGACCACCACCGAGGTGGAGAACTTCCCCGGATTCCCGGACGGGATCATCGGCCCGGAGCTGATGGACTCCATGCGCAAGCAGGCGGAGCGGTTCGGAGCGGAGTTCATCACCGACGACGCCACCCGGGTCGAGTTCGGCGACCGGCCCACCGAGGCGGGCACCGAGGGCCTGAAGACGGTGTGGGTCGGCGATACCGAGTTCTTCGCTCGTGCCGTCATCATCGCCACCGGGTCCGCGTGGCGGCCGCTGGGCGTCCCGGGCGAGCAGGAGCTGCTCGGCCACGGCGTGTCCTCGTGTGCGACCTGTGACGGCTTCTTCTTCCGTAACCAGGACATCGTCGTGGTGGGCGGCGGCGACTCCGCGATGGAGGAGGCGACGTTCCTGACCCGCTTCGCGAGGAGCGTCACGATCGTGCACCGGCGGGACTCGTTCCGCGCCAGCAAGGTGATGCAGGTACGCGCGCTGACCAACCCGAAGATCAAGGTCGAATGGAACTCGGTGGTCGAGGAGATCCTCGGCGCCGACGGCAAGGTCGCCGGTGTCCGGCTGCGCAACCTGCAGACCGGCGAGAGCAGGATCCTCGACGTCACCGGCGTGTTCGTGGCGATCGGCCACGACCCGCGCAACGAGCTGTTCAAGGGTCAGATCGAGCTGGACGACGAGGGCTACGTGAAGGTCGACGATCCCAGCACCCGGACCAACGTCCCGGGCGTGTTCGCGGCCGGCGACCTCGTGGACCACACCTACCGCCAGGCCATCACGGCCTCCGGTACGGGCTGTGCCGCCGCCCTCGACGCCGAGCGCTTCATCGCCTCATTCATAGAGCTGTAGGTTCAGGAGGTTTTCAGTGGGAGCAACCAAGGCGGTCACCGACGCCACGTTCGTAAGTGACGTCCTGCAGTCCGACAAGCCCGTGCTTGTGGACTTCTGGGCCGAGTGGTGCGCGCCGTGCCGGAAGGTCGAGCCGCTGCTCGCGGAGATCGCCAACGAGATGGGCGACAAGGTCCAGATCGTGAAGGTGAACATCGACGAGAACCCGGAGACGGCACGCGCGTACCGGGTGATGTCGGTGCCGACGCTGACCATGTTCAAGGGCGGCGAGGCGGTCAACTCGGTCGCCGGCGCGAAGCCCAAGGGTGCGCTCATCAACCTCATCGAGTCGGCGCTCTGATCTCGTTCTCGGCACGCCCCGCGTCCTTACGGATGCGGGGCGTTGCTGACGGATGTCAGGCCGGGGCCGACACTGGGTAGTACTCTCCGGAAGTTGCCTTCCCCCGACTGCTAGGGAGCCGCGCGTGCGTGCGATCCGACGTGGAGACACCGGACCGGCCGTCTCGGAGATTCGGTCGATCTTGGTCGGACTCGACCTGCTCGAGGCCGCTTCCTCGTTTGACGAGGCGACATCTGCTGCCGTCGACGCGTTTGCCAAGGCGATTCCTGGTGCCGTCGACGCCTTCGACGAGCGGACTTCTGCTGCCGTCGACGCCTTCGACGAGTGGACTTCTGCTGCCGTCGACGCCTTCGACGAGGCGGTGGAGACCGCCGTGCGGGCCTTCCAGCAGAGCCGTGGCATCGGCGTGGACGGCATCGTGGGTCCGGAAACCTGGCAGGCGCTGGACGGCGCCCGGTGGAAGCTCGGCGCCCGCACACTGTTTCACTCCATCCCCTCAGCACTGGTCGGCGAGGACGTGCGGGCACTCCAGGAACGCCTCCTGGAGATGGGCTACGACACCGGCCGCGCGGACGCCATCTACGGTCCCCGGACGGCTCGGGCGGTCGCCGAGTTCCAGCGCGAGGTCGGCCTGTCGCCGGACGGTTCGTGCGGACCGCAGACCATGAAGGCGCTGCGGCGGCTCGGCCGCAAGGTGGTCGGCGGGCGCCCCCAGTGGCTGCGCGAGGCGGAGGCGTTCCGGCAGTCCGGGCCGAACCTGGTCGGCAAGACCATCGTGATCGATCCCGGTCACGGCGGCGTCGACGATCTCGGCGTCGTGGTGCCCGAGGGCCCGCTTCGATGGACCGAAGCCGACCTGGTGTTCGATGTCGCCGCCCGGCTCGAGGGTCGACTCGCCGCAGCCGGCATGCGGGTACACCTGACCCGCGGACCGGTGCCCGCCAAACCGATGACGGGCGCCGAGCGGGCCGCCCTGGCCAACAGCCTGGGCGCGGACCTGCTGATCTCCCTGCACCTCGACGGGCACCACAACGAGTTGGCCGACGGCGTGGCCACGTACCACTACGGCACCGGCAACGGGCTGACATCCACCGTGGGTGAGCGGCTGGCCAACCTCGTACAGCGCGAAATCGTGGTCCGCACCGGGATGCGGGACTGCCGCATCCACGCCAAGACCTGGGAGCTGCTGCGGCTGACCCGGATGCCCGCCGTACGCGTCGATCTGGGTTATCTCTCGTCGCCCAAGGACCGGGAGCGGCTGGTGAACCCGTTGTTCCGCGAGCAGATCGTGGAGGCGATCCTGGCCGCGGTACAGCGCATGTACTTCCCGGTCGAGAGGGACGTGCCCACGGGCTCGATCGATGTTCGCCAGCTGCGGTTGTCGCTCGCCCAGCGTTCCTAGATCGGCGTCGCGTTTCCGCTCGGCTCCGCGGCCTTAGCTCGGGGTCGAGCGCGTCGCCGTGGCCGGGCGGACCGGGCGCAGCAGCGTCTCCGGGCTCATCGAGCCGAGCAGCTTCTCGAGCGCGTACTCGACGTCGGACTTCCACGACAGGGCCGTGCGCAGTTCGAGGCGCAGTCGCGGGAAGCGTGGATGGGGACGAACCGTCTTGAAGCCTACCGAGAGGAAGAAATCGACCGGGGCGACGCAGCCATCCTCGCCCTTGCTCGCCTCGCCGAACTTCGAGTCGCCGAACGCCTCGATAGCCTTCACGCCGCGCTTGGTCAGGTCACGGGCGACGCCCTGGACAAGCATCCGCCCGAGCCCACCGCCGGCGAACGCGGCCACTACGTGGGCGGTCATGAGCAGCGCTGCGTCCGCGGACACCGGGGACGTCGGAAACGCCATCGAGCGGGGCACGTAGGCCGGCGGGGCGTACATGACAAAGCCGGCCGGCATCCCGTCCACGTACGCGAGTTTGCCGCACGACCCCCACTCCAGCAGGGTCTGCGAGACCCATGCCTCCTTCTCGAGGCCAGGGTCGCCAGTCGCACACGCACGTTCGGCCGAAACCGGGTCAAGTTCCCAATAGACGCACTGGCGGCAGGGCCGGGGCAGATCCTCGAGGGTGTCGAGAGTCAGGTTGACCAGGCGTCGCGACATGGGCGGACCCCTCAGCGTTGCGGACTGTCCGGACGTCGAAGCACGGTCCAGTTCACATGCTCGTCCGCGCCCCCGGACGGATCCTACGCCGCAATCGGCTTGGACGGGAGCGTATCCACCAGGCCCCGGATGGGTACGCCGGTTAGGATTGTCCAGGTCCCGCACCGCCGTCGACGCCGGTGCTCCTTCCGTTTTCGTTCCGCTCGGCGCCTTCGCGGCCGCTGGCGCGCTGCGAGGTGAAGCCGCATGACTGGCACGACCCAGGACGATTACACCGATCGGTACGCGCGACGGGTCCGCGGGATGACCACTTCCGAGATCCGTGCACTGTTTGCCGTCGCCAACCGTCCCGAAGTCGTATCGCTGGCCGGCGGTTCGCCGTACATCGCCGCGCTACCGCTGGACGCGGTCGGCGACATGCTCGGCCAACTGGCGTCCGAGCACGGAACGACCAGCCTGCAGTACGGCATCGGCCAGGGCACGATCGACCTTCGGGAACGCATCTGCGAGGTGATGTCTCTGTCCGGCATCGGGGGTGCGTCGCCCGACGACGTGGTGGTCACGGTCGGCGGCCAGCAGGCGCTCGACCTCATCGCGCGACTGTTCCTGGACCCGGGCGACGTCGTGCTCGCCGAAGGGCCGACCTACGTCGGCGCGCTCGGCGTCTTCCAGGCCGCCCAGGCACAGGTCCAGCATGTCGGCATGGACGCGCAAGGGCTGATCCCGGCCTCGCTGGAGGAGGCGATTGCCGCCTCGGACGGACGCGCCAAGTTCCTGTACACGATTCCGACGTACCAGAATCCCGCCGGCGTCACGCTCACCGAATCCCGGCGTGAGGAAGTCCTTGACATCTGCGAGCGTGCCCGGTTGCTGGTCGTCGAGGATGACCCGTACGGAATGCTGAGCTTTGAGGGCGACGCTCCGCTGCCGCTGCGCGCGCGCCGCCGCGACGGCGTCTTCTACGTCAGCACGTTTTCCAAGACGTTCGCGCCCGGGCTGCGGGTCGGCTGGATCCTCGCGCCGCATGCCGTACGCGAGAAGCTGGTCATGGCCAGCGAGGCGTCGATCCTGTGTCCCAGCGCGTTCGCGCAGGGCGCGGTGACGCAATACCTGGCGACCATGCCGTGGCGCGAGCAGATCAAGGTGTACCGCGAGATCTATCGCGAACGTCGCGATGCCCTGCTGTCCGCGCTCAGCGATCTCATGCCGGCCGGCACAACCTGGACGCACCCGTCCGGAGGTCTGTTCGTGTGGGCCACGCTCCCGTCTGGTCTGGATTCCAAGGCGATGATGCCCCGCGCCATCGCCGCCCGGGTCGCCTATGTGCCGGGCACGGGCTTCTACGCCGACGGCACCGGTGGCCGCAACATGCGGCTCAACTTCTCGTTCTCCTCGCCGGAGCGGCTGCGCGAGGGCGTCCGGCGGCTGGCCGGCGTGATGGAACAGGAGATCGCGATGCGCGCCGTCTTCGGTTCGAGTGCGGTAGGACCCCAGCGCCGCCGTGGGCCGGCCGCTGCCGACGCTCCCGGTCCGGACCTGGCATGACCACACCGTCGCCCTCCTCTTCCGCGCCGTCGCCCTCATCCCTCGATGAGCTGCAGGTGCTGGTCCTCGCCGGCGGGCTGTCCTACGAGCGAGACGTTTCTCTGCGGTCGGGGCGGCGGGCGCTCGACGCCCTGCGCGGCGCTGGTCTTCAGGCATCCATGCGAGACGCGGACGTCAGCCTGCTGCCGTACCTGCAAGAAGACCCGCCATCGGCGGTGGTCATCGCCCTGCACGGGGCCACCGGTGAGGATGGCTCGCTACGCGGGGTGCTCGACCTCTGCGGCATCCCCTACGTCGGCTGCGACGCGCGCGCGTCGCGGCTCGCGTGGGACAAGCCGTCGGCGAAGTCGATGCTCCGGGAACGCGGGATCCCGACACCAGACTGGGTGGCGCTGCCCCACGACCGCTTCTCCGAACTCGGCGCCGTGGCTGTGCTGGATCGGATCGCCGACCGTCTGGGCCTGCCCTTGATGGTCAAGCCGGCGCAGGGCGGCTCGGGTCTTGGGGCGGCGGTCGTGCGGGACGCGGCGGCGCTGCCGGCCGCGATGGTGGGTTGCTTCGCGTACGACTCCACCGCGCTCGTCGAGCGGTATGTGCCCGGCACCGACGTGGCGGTCTCGATCGTCGACCTGGGCGATGGCCCGCAGGCACTCCCGGCGGTGGAGATCGTCCCGCGCGATGGCGTGTACGACTACGCGGCCCGGTACACGGCTGGCCTGACGACCTGGCATACCCCGGCGCGGCTCGCACCGTCTGTGGCGGCGAGGGTCGCTGAAACGGCTTTGGCGGCACATTCGGCCCTGGGGTTGCGCGATCTGTCGCGGGTCGACCTGATCGTGGATGCTTCCGGCGAGCCACAGGTGCTGGAGATCAACGTGTCACCCGGGATGACCGAGACGTCGTTGCTGCCGCTGGCCGTGCAGGCGGCGGGATGGGATTTCGGCAAGATGCTCGCGACGCTCGTCAGTCGGGCTGTGACCCGTACAGCGGGCTAGGTGCTCGGCGTGGAACGTCCGCCACGATGCGGTAAATCACGCCGCTCGCACCGAACCGCTACTGCTGCCGCTCGGCCACCGGTCGGGTAGAGACCGCCCTCACGAAGCGCCTTCGCCGCTCGACGCGGCCGTTTCGAGGCGAGCTCGCGAAGCGCCTCGTCGGCGCCGCCCCTTCCCGCGCCTTCGCCGTTCGACGCACGGCCGTTTGGGATGCGCTCGCGAAGTGCCTAGTCGGCGCCGCCCGTCCCGCACTCGCCCGCCTACGCCCGTGCCGACGACTTCAGTCTCGCCACCGCCGCGTGACCTACGGCCTGGCGGATGCCTTTGCTTGGCGGGTCGTCTCGTTCTCCGACTTCGCTTCATCGGGGGCAGAGTCTGCCGATTTCGGCTCCAGTGACTCCAGGTTTTGTCGATAGCCTTCCACAGCCGACGCGTCGCCCTCCCTGACCGCCCCAGACGGCTTCTCGCCAGCGGCAAGGGAGTCCGGCGGCTCGGCACCCGAACTCGGGGGGCTGTCCACCTTTGATCCCTCGACGTCTGCCAAGTCCGCGGGGCGCCGGGAACCGGCGGAGGGTGCGTCGGCCGAAGTGTCCGGCATCAACGCCATGGGAGACTCGCTGATCCTTGAAGGCGACTGCCACTGAATGTGCGGCGGCTCGGCATTCGCGCTACCGCCGAACTCCGCCAGCCACGCCGCGACGAGTGCCAGATTCTCACGCCATTGCTGCTCCGGAATCACCGGCAGAATGTCGTCCCACAGCGAGAGAAACGTGCCGCGCAACTGCAACCGCCCGTATGGCCGCGCCAGGAACCACATGTGCAAGTGCGCCGAGCCGTCCCCCCAACGGTTCACGTGAACTCTTGCCACGCCGTCGAGCGACCGGATCGCCCGCTCCAACCGCACGGTCATGACGCCGAGCTCCGCCGCCAGAAGATTCGGTAGGTCGCCGAGATCCAGGTGCGATCGACACTCGAGGATGAGGACCATCGGCAGACCGGTGGGGCGATCCATGGCGCGGACGCGCCACCGCTCACTAACCCAGATGTACGCGTCGTCCGGCGTGTTACACGCGACACACTCGGCGGCGTCCTCGCCGCTTCGCGGTGGCTCGACATCGACGGCTGGAGCGAGCTTTTTGACACGCATGTCGCCCTCGAAAGGGAATGACGGCCAGCGAGTGAAGTCGGGCAGGGGGGCGGTGTTGTCGGGCACGTCGCTGACCCTAGCCCAGGCGACCGGGCACTGTCCCGGGTCAATTTCGCGCGAAGTCGATGATCGCGCATCGGCCGTTCGGGTAGCCGGTTCCACGTCCAGGGAACGTCACAGTCTGTGGGCATCACAGCACACTCGAAGTTATCCACAGAAGTTATCCACAGGCCCCGGAGTTTCCCGCGAAACCACACGTAGACGGCTTGTGGACCCTGTGGATATGCCGGTGGACGACACTTGATCCATAGCCTGGTTTCGCGTGAAACGAGGTACCTGCCCGGTCTTCTCAACACCGTTACGCACAGCCTGTGGACAGAGCCGGCGCCCGATGTCGAGACGGCGTCTCGGCGAGGAGTCGGCGCCCGGGGGCGCAGAAGATCGACGCGCGGCTCGTGATCTCCCCGGCTTCCCCGAGGGGCCGTCGCGGTGATGACTGAAATCGCCTTCTCAGCGGACCCTCCGTTTCACGTGAAACGGCTCCCGGCTCCCGGCTCCCGGCTCCCGGCTCCCGGCTCCCGGCTCCCGGCTCCCGGCTCCCGGCTCCCGGCTCCCGGCTCCCGGCTCCCGGCTCCCGGCTCCCGGCTCCCGGCACCCGGCTCCC
>DASYTU010000236.1:0-11206 GCA_036001925.1 Actinoplanes sp. | reverse complement strand
CGGCATCTCACCGGCGGCGCTCGCGGGCTCCCTCCGCTTGGTGCGGCATCTCACCGGCGGCGCTCGCGGGCTCCCTCCGCTTGGTGCGGCATCTCAGCGGCGGCGCTCGCGGGCTCCCTCCGCTTGCGGCATCTCACCGGCGGCGCTCGCGCATCCGCTCACCAGCCGACGGCGACGACCAGGTACTGCGGGTTGCTGTGTGAGATGAACGACGACTGGCTGGCAACGTCGTCGTACGGGAAGCCGTACGCCAGCCGGTTGATGGCGTGGTCGTGCCAGAACTTGGCGTAGTAGTTCGCCGGCGGGGCACGGTAGAAGTTGCTCACCGTCTCCCATTGCGACTGCGGCAGGTCGGCGGTGTGCCGGTTCAACGCCGCACACTGCTGCGGCTGGCCGGCCAGGCTCGCCGCGCACCCGAAGATGTCGGACGTGGCGGCGTTGATGCCCACAGTGGTCGCGTACGAGGACATGTATGACTGGTACTGCCCGCCGGCCCGGAACGCCGCGTCGCTGCCCGGCGCCATGATGCGGTACGGCGCGGTCGCGGTAGCCAGGTGCTTGAATTCGGTGGGCACCTCGTTCTGGAACTTCTGGAATGTCACCGCGCGGTCCTCGGCGAATGTCTGCTGGTCCTCGCCGACCTGCACGTCATAGCCGTCGTGCGCATGCAGCCGCAGGGCCAGCTTGAGGCCGAACGCGTCGACCCGCGTGGTGTTGCCGTTGAACACCGACGGCCCGACCGTGAACTCGATGAAGTCGAAGTACTGGCTGTTCGGCGAGCCGAGATAGAAGTACATCCGCCCGGCCGTGTTGGCCGGCATGTCGAAGTACGGCTGCTCGGCGATCGAGTGCACCTGGTTGTTGTACTGCCAGTAGACCTGGCTGTCCGGGTACTTGCCGTTGGTCCGGTTGAGGACCTTGACCATGAGCACGTTGCTCGCGGGCGGGATGCCGCTCGTGTCGCCCCAGAAGTCGCCGGGCGGGGTCGTGGTGGGTGGGGTGGTCGTGCCGCCGATCGTGTGCACCACGAAGGACCAGAGCGAATATCCGTACGGCGTGGCCCGCGCCGTCCCGTACATGCGTACGTAGCGGCCGCTGCCGTTGACGGTCAACGTCTGGACGCCGCCGGTGCCGGTCGTGGTGCTGTAGATGGTCGTCCAGCTTGAGCCGTCGGCCGAGACCTGGATCTGGAACGCGGACGCGTACGCGGCCTCCCAGCTCAGCTGGACGCCGCAGACGGTGGCGGAACCGCCCAGGTCGACCTGCAGCCATTGCGGGTCGCTGAACGCGCTGGACCAGCGGGTGCCGGTATTCCCGTCGACCGCGTTGGACGCGGGGAAGGTGGCGTTTTCGATGGACGAGGCGGTGGCCGTCTTGCCTTGGGCCGCGTCGGCCGTACCGCACGTCGAACCACCGATCGTGCCGAAGACCTGGAACTCCCACAGCGAGTAGCCGTACGGCGTGCCGCGGGCGGTGCCGTTCATCCGCACGTACCGGCCGGTGCCGTTCACCGTGAGAGTCTGGACGCCGCCGGAGCCCGTCGTGGTGCTGTAGACGTTTGTCCAGGTCGAGCCGGTGCCCGAGACCTGGATCTGGAACGACCGCCCGTACGCGGCCTCCCAGTTCAGTACGACCTGGCTGATCGTGGCGGTGGTGCCGAGGTCTACCTGCAGCCACTGCGGGTCGCTGAACGCGCTGGACCAGCGGGTCCCGGTATTCCCGTCGACCGCGTTGGACGCGGGGAAGGTGGCGTTTTCGGTGCTGGACGCCGTGGCGGGCTTGCCCTGGGACAACAGCGTGTCGGCGGCATGCGCCGAGCCGGCGGTGACCGCGGCGTACGTGGCGACCAGAAGGACCAGGACCGCCCCGACTATGGCGGTCAGCAGAAGGGGACGGCGCCTTGGCAATGCATGCGGCATGGGGACTCCAATGACGGGCGGCGGCAAGCGCCTCCGCCGTCCGCCGGGGACGTCGGCGCGGGGAACGGCGGCGGAGAGCGCTCTACATCGGCCAGTTTCATCGACGGCTGTATTAACAAGCAAGCAATCTGAGTTCCGGAACCGTGAACTCCGTGAACGCTCGGGTTGAGCGGCCCGATCCCGGGGATACGGTCGGGTCATGGAGTACCGCAGCCTCGGACGAACCGGAATGCAGGTCAGCCCGCTCTGTCTCGGCGCGATGATGTTCGGCGCGTGGGGAGAGCCCGACCACGATGAGTCGATCAGGATCATCCACACCGCGCTCGACGCCGGCATCACCATCATCGACACGGCCGACGTCTACTCGCAGGGCGAGTCGGAGATCATCGTCGGGAAGGCGCTGGCCGGCCGGCGCGACGACATCATCCTGGCCACCAAGGTCCACGGCCAGATGGGCGTGCCACCGAACGCCCCGATGGGCGCCAAGGGCGACCCGAACCGTCGCGGCAACTCGCGCCGCTGGATCATCCAGGAGGTCGAGAACAGCCTGCGCCGGCTGAACACCGACTGGATCGACCTCTACCAGGTGCACCGCCCCGATCCCGACACCGACGTCGAGGAGACGCTGTCGGCGCTCACCGATCTGCAGCGGCAGGGGAAGATCCGGGCCTTCGGCTCATCAACCTTTCCGGCATACCAGATCGTCCAAGCACAGTGGACCGCCGAGCGGCGGGGGCTGGGCCGATTCGTGACCGAGCAGCCGCCGTACTCGCTGCTGGTGCGCGGCATCGAGGCCGACGTCCTCCCGGTCGCCCAGGAGTACGACCTGGGTGTGCTGCCGTGGAGCCCGCTGGGGGGCGGGTGGCTGACCGGCCAGTACCGCAAGGGCCAGGAGATCCCGGAGTCGAAACGCAGTAACCGGATCCCGCAGCGCTACGATCTGTCCACGCCGGAGAACCAGCGCAAGCTCGACGCCGCCGACGCGCTGGGCAGACTGGCCGACGAGTCCGGCATCCCGCTCGTCCACCTGGCGCTCGCGTTCGTCATGCAGCACCCCGCGGTCACCGCGCCGATCATCGGCCCGCGCACAATGGACCACCTGCAGTCGCAGATCGGCGCGGTCGACGTGAGGCTGTCCACCGACGTGCTGGACAAGATCGACGAGATCGTGCCGCCCGGCGTGAACATCGCGCGCGCCGACGCGGGTTACCAGCCGCCGTCGGTGACCGACCCGTTCCTGCGCCGCCGCCGCACCGCCTAAAGCACCTGGTCGCCGATCACCGAGAGCAGGCGGAGCTTCTCGTCGCTCTCGCTGCCCGGTACGGCCGTGTAGACCAGCAGGGACTGTCCGCTCTCCGGGTCCTGCAGGGTCTGGCAATGCAGTTCGAGGTCGCCGAGGCGCGGGTGCCGGAACCGCTTGCGCTCGTTGTACGCGATGCCGACGGCGTGCTCGCGCCACAGCTCGCCGAACTCGGGGCTCGCCGCCAGCAGCGCGTCGACCATGTCGGCGGCGCGCGAGCGCCGGCCGTCCCGGGCGTACACGTCGCGCAGTCCGGAGGTGAAATACCGGCCGAGCGCCGGGTGGTCGTCCTCGGGATAGATCTCCCGCGAGTGCGGATCGGTGAACCAGCGGTAGACGATGCTGCGGGCCATGCCGGTGTACGTGCTGTCGTCGCCGAGCAGCGCGATCGCCATCCGGGTCTGCCGCAGCGTCTCGCCGAGCCGGGAGATGACCTCGGCCGGCGTGTCCTCGAGCCGGTCCAGGATCCGCATCATGCCCGGGCTGATGTGGTCGTCGCGCCAGATGCGCCGGGGCGCGAGATGGCCGGCGAGCCGGAACAGGTGGTCCCGCTCGTCGAGGGACAGGTGCAGGCCGCGGGCGATCGCCGCCAGCATCTGCTCGGATGGAACCGGTCCGCGCTGCTGCTCGATCCGGCTGTAGTAGTCGGTCGACATGCCGCTCAGCGCGGCCACTTCCTCCCGCCGCAGCCCACCGGTACGCCGTCGAGGCCCGCGGGGCAGTCCGACGTCCTCCGGCTGCAGCGCCTCGCGCCGTGTACGGAGGAAGTCGGCCAGTTGTGCCCGGTCCACGGTGCCAGTCTCCCCTTTCCGGGACCTCAGGCCGCCGCGAATTCGACCTGGGCGAGTCGCGCGGAGACGTCCCAGAGTCGTGCCGCCTCAGCGGTGTCGCGGGCCGAGCGGTAGATCCTCTCTTCGGCCGCACCGCCGGTGAGGTGCAGGAAACCGTCCGGGCCGTAGAAACGGCCACCCTGCGCCTCGGGGCTCGTGGCGGCGTACAGGGCTGGCAGCACGCCCGTCTCGACGGTCTGCACGAGCAGGCCGGTGCGGGAGAGCCGCTTGAAGATCGGGTCCAGCGGCGACCGCCTCTCGCGGCCCATGTTCGGCCCCACCGACTGCAGGTTCGTCGAGGTGAACCCGGGATGGGCGACGTTGCTGGCGATGCCCCAGTCGTGGTCCCGGCTGCGCCGGTCCAGCTCCAGGCCGAACAGCATGGTCGCCAGCTTCGACTGCCCGTACGACCGCATCGGCGAATACCGGCGTTCGCTCTGGAGGTCGTCGAAGGCAATCTTTCCGGTACGGGCCGCGATGCTGGACTGGCTCGTCACGCGGGCCCGCCCGGCCCGCAGCAGCGGCAGGATCCGCGCGGTCAACGCGAAGTGCCCGAGGTGGTTCGTCCCGAACTGCAGCTCGAGCCCGTCCCGGGTGGTGTGCCGGGTGGCCGGCGCCATGACGCCGGCGTTGTTGATGAGGATGTGGATCGGCCGGCCCTCGGCGTTCAACGAGTCGGCGAATTCCGCTACGGACTCGAGTGAGGCCAGGTCGAGCGGTCGTGTCGAGACGGCGCCGCCGATGCTCGCCGCCGCGGCCGCGCCCTTGGCGGCGTTGCGCACCGGGAGGATCACTTCGGCGCCGGCCCGGGCGAGACGCCGGGCCAGGCCGAGGCCGAGGCCGTCGCTGCCACCGGTCACGACGGCGAGCTTTCCGGTGAGATCGGGTACGGATACGTCCGGCATGACGGGCTCCTCAGGTTGGCTGACACCCAGATTGCCCGCCGGACGGCACCGGATGAAGGCCGCGCTTATCCGGGGATCCTCTGTCCCTGGCTTGCCTGGAGGTCACGAACGTCACTCGAAACGGGTGGTCACGCGCGTGCGCTACTAAAATCGATCCGTTTTGCCGGTGTCGCGTGGAGGTGGGCATGTCGCCGACCGGGTTGACCCGCCGCCAGCTGCTGGCGCTGACTGGCGCGGCCGGCGGTGCGCTGGCGTTGCCGGCGCCGACGCTCGGCAAGCCGGCACACGACCCGGTCGCGGACCGGTACCACGAGCTGCTCCTTTTCCACACCCGCTGGGTCGAGCGCCAGTGGGATTCCACCATCGGGGCATACCGGGCGGCCGACTTCGCCTTCGTCTCGGTACTCGGCAACGCGGTGTTGCTGACCACGGACGGGTACGACGCCGGTAAGGCCGGCGTCGATCGCACGACGCTGCGGAACCGGACGCTCGCCACGATCAAGCGGTTCGCCGCCGCCAACCGGCTGGCCGGCGGCACCGAGTGGGGCAGGCAGCTGTTCTGGGACTCCACGTTCGAGCTGTACTTCGTGCTCGCGGCCCGGCTGCTCTGGCACGAGCTGGACGACCGGACCCGGGACAACGTGCGGGCGATCACGGTCGGCCAGGCCGCCTACGCCTACCAGCTCGGCGTCGGCGACGACCCGCTCAGCGCCGGCTGGTCGCCGCATGGTCGCGACGGCGGCTGGATCGGTGACACCAAGCTCGAGGAGATGGGCGTCTACGCCCAGGCGCTCGCGCCCGGCATCGCGTGGGCCGAGAAAGACGGCTGGCGCGACCGGTTCACGTTCTGGATGTCGAATGCCAGCGGGTTGCCTGTCGCGGACCGCGCCAACCTCGCGGTGAAGCCGCGCAACACCGCCCACAACATCCACGACACGTTCATCGTGGAGAACCACGGCTCCGCCAACCCGCACTACCAGGCCGAGCTGTGGCGCATCGCCGGTCGTGCCGCGATCCACTTCCTGACCGCGGGCCGGCCGCTGCCGTCCGTCCTGACCAGCCAACCGAACGGCCGGGAGCTCTGGTGGACGCTGATGCTGCTGGCCAGCGACGCCGGCGAGCCGGTCATGCCGATGGTCGCCGATCGCTATCACCTGTACGGCCGCGACGTCCTCCCACTCGCGTTCCTGGCCCAGGTCCAGGGCGACGCGAACGCGGCCCGCGCCGAAGCCGACCTGGCCGCGCGGCTCATGCCGTACCTGCGCTACCACCCGGAGTACCGGCTGACCAAGTTCAGCGGCGAGAACCAATACGAGCCCGAAGCACGTGCCGAGCTCGCCATCTCCTACCTGTTGCATCGCGGGACTCCGGTCAAGCCGGCGTCGAAGGAGGCGTTCTTCCGGGCCGCCTCGGGGACGCGGAACTTCGGCGACGACGTCGGCATGACCGTGCAGCAGTCCGAGAACGCGTTCGCCGCCGCGGTCACCAAGAGGGGTTTCGTCAACTTCCTCTGGCAGCCGGGCCACGACAACTGGCTCGTCGACACGCGCGCCGTCGCGTTCCTTCCGCCGAGCGCCAGCCCGCCGACCGCGAGTTGGACGGCCGCGTACGGGAAGAGCCGGGACGGGGTGGACGCGACCGCGACCGTTCTCACCTTTGGCGAGCAATATGCGGGCTTCACGACGCTGCCGACCGGCACGGTCGTCTACGCCAGCACCGGCATCGGCGCCGACGAGGGCGGCCTCACGATCTTCAACGCGAGCATGCCGGGCGTTCCCGGCCTCGTCGGCAGCCGCACGTTCCGGGGCGCCTCCGGTACGTACACGCTGGCCGGAGGCCGCGGTGGCGGCGGCGACGGCGGAACCGACGAGCTAGCGTTCCCGCCGCGGGAGGCCCGCTATGTGCGGATGCTCGGCCGGGAAGCGGCAACCGAGTACGGCTACTCGATCTGGACGTTCAGCGTGCTCGACACGGCCGGCGCCGATCTCGCGCAGGGGGCGGTGGCCACCGGGTCCTCGGCCGACGTGACCTACCCCGCCCCCAACGCCACCGACGGCAACCCCGAGACTCGCTGGGCCGTCGCTCGCGACGATCGGGGCCGCGTCGACAGCTGGCTCGCGGTCGACCTCGGTTCGACGGTCACCGTGGCGGGGGTGCGCCTGTTGTGGGAGGCCGCGTACGCCACGAAATATGTCATCCAGACCTCGACCGACGCGATCGCCTGGACCGATGCGGTCCGGGTGCCCGACGCGCGCACCCTGACCGGCGGCTGGGTCGACATCGATGGCCGGGCCGGCCTCGTCACCCACGAGAGCTACCGGCCCATCACCGTGACCGCGACCGGCGTGATCACGGCCGCCGGCCCCGCGGCCGCCACGACCGTCGAGGGGTACGCCGGCGGCACCGTCGACCTGGCTCGGGCGGCGAACCGTCCGCTACCGGCCACCACCAGCAGGTTGCGGCTCAACGACGCCGACGGCTACCTGAGCGTCTTCAACCTCACTCCCGATCCGATCGTCGACGCGACCGTCTGGATCCCGTCCACGGCCCGCCTCTACCGTGGGACGCAGGTGGTCCGTGACGGCGGCCTGGATTGGACGGTGTCGCAGGCCGCCGCCACCGCTCGCGTCGAGCCGCCGCGCTTCACCATCGACGGGACACCACCACCGCCCGGGACCCGCTTCGACGTGCCCGACTCCCGGAACCTCACGATCACCGCACCCATCGAGCGGCCGGTCGCGCTGACCGTGCGGTCCGGGTCCTGGTCGGCGACGGTAGGGCTGCTCGCCGGCCGGATCGGCAGCCTGCGAGCGCCCGGCGGCCCGCTGACGCCGACGACCGACCTGGCCCGCGGCCGTATTACCTTCCCGACGTCCCCGCTGCCGGCCGGGATGACGGCGCCCGGCTTCGCCGTGGACGGCGACCCGCGCACGGCATGGCGTCCGGGCCCGTCCGGCCGGATGGTCGTCGACCTGGGCGAGGTACGCGACGTGACGTTGATACGGCTGGCCTGGACGGTGGGCTGGGTCTGCCCGGTTGGACTCGAGTCCTCGACCGACGGCCTGACGTACGCCGCGGTGGATCTGCTGCCGCGCCCCGCTCGGTCCTCGACGTCGGCGGTGAAGCTGTCGGCACGCTATCTCGCGGTCGACGTCGTCGGCTGGCGTCCGGGCGACGCCGAGCTGGTCGAGCTTGCGGTGGAATGAGCCGGTTCCACCCGCGGGTACGGGCCGGGCGACGGGTCAGCAGGACGCAGGCCGCCACTCCGAGGCCGCCACAGACCACGAGCGCGGCCCGGAAGCCGAGCAGCTGCGCCGCCGAGCCGGCCAGGACGCCGGACACCAGCGAACCGGCGGTCGCCGTGTTCGCGAACAACGTCGCGGCCCGGCCGGCCGCGTCCGGGAGAAGCTCCTGGAAATAGGCTGCCGGCGCGGCCCGAGTTGACCCGAGAAGCAGCAACGGTACGACCACGAGCGCGAAGCCGGCTGCGGTCGCGACGAACAGACCGGGGAATCCTTGCCAGCGCAGTAGCGCGGCACCCAGCAACGGCCCGAGCGCCCACGCCAGCGACCACACCGACCGCAGCGCCGGCGTGCCGCGGGTCGCGGCCGCGCCGTTGAGGCGTCCCCCGGGCCAGCGTGAACAGTTGCGGAAACGCGGCCGGACCGGCACCCAGGAAGGTCGCGGCGATGACCAGCAGGAGCGCGTACGAAGTCGTGATGGTGAGAAGCAGGTAGCCCGCGGCCGGCGCGATCACCGCGAGCAGCGCGGGGCCGCGGCTTGGCGCGCGGTCGTAGCGGCGGCCGAGCCAGCTGCTGATCGCCATCCCGCTGATCGCGGTGATCGAGACGGCGCGCCGGCCGCGACGCGGAAATACCAAGGTGTGGATCGTGGTCCGATCAGCGCCGGGCCGCGAGCAGCCGGAACAGCGTCAGCCACTGCTCCGGCCACACCTCGCCGACCGGGCGATCGGTCGGCAGGCGGGTCGCGCGGAACGCGGCCGACACGCGCTTGGTGCCGTACCGGCCGGACAGCGACGCGTACAACGAACCGCCCGTGCCGGTGAAGCCGAGAGCCACGAAACGTTCGTACGCGGGCATCGCGTCCGGCCGCACCAGCGGCACCGGGCGGCGGGCCAGGCTGAGGATGCCGCCGTCGACGCGGGGGACCGGCCGGAACGCGGTACACGGGATGCGCCCGGCCAGTTGCCAGGTGAACCGCGGCCATGTGGCGACCGTCAGGCGGCTCCAGCGGCCGTAGTCCCCGGTGCGCTTGCGGGCGTACTCGAGCTGGGTGAGCAATGTGGCCGAGGTCAGCGTCCCGGCGCACAGGCACCAGCGGACGACCGCGGACGTGAGTGCGTACGGGATGTTGCCGACCACCGCGAACGGCTCGCGGGGCGGCCGCGCCCGGAGGAAGTCCTCGACGCGGACCGTGAGGCGCGGGTGACGCGGCAGTGCGGCCGCCATCGCCGGATCGACCTCGTAGGCGACCACGTCGGCGTCGCGGTCGAGGAGCGCCGTCGTGAGGCGGCCGCGACCGGCGCCGACCTCGTACACGAGGGTGTCGGGTTTGATCTCGGCGGCGGTGACCAGCGCGCGGACGGCCCGGGGATCGGCGAGGACGTTCTGGCCGAAGGCCCGGCGGGCGCGGACGTGCTCGTTTCGCGGGAAGCGGCGGGGCGCCATGGCCGTGGTCCTGTCTGCCGCCGGGTGGCGGCGAACGCGGACGGGCCTCATCGCGGCCCGTCCGTTCCGGAAGAGGACTCGGAGGGCCCTGGGCGCGGAGAAGGAAGCCGCTAGGGGAGAGGACTCAGCAGGCGCGCTCCAGGGCGGGACGCCGGAGGCGCAGGCGGATCGAGTGCAGCGGACCCAGCGCGGCCGGCATCGGCGTCATCGCGAGGAGGGCGTGCGTCGTGGACATCGGTGGACTGTAACGCCGGGCCGGCGCGCAATGCATGCGAGTTTCGGGGACGGCGTGTGGGGCCGCGCCGACCCGGCTCGGATGCCGGATCGGCGCGGCCCGCGGGTCAGGCCGGTTGGGCGGCGGTGGCGTTTCAGGCGGCGCGCGGCGCGCGGGTCAGGCCGGTTGGGTAGCGCGCGCCCGTCCGGTGCCGGCGACCATCGCGATCCCCACGATGGTGAGCGCGATCGCCACCGAGACCACGACCAGCGCCCAGCCCGGAGTGTCGTCGAAGAAGTAGGCCGGGAGATCCAGGACCAGGGCGGACAGGACCCGGGTGGCGAGGACCGCGATCGTGGCCGCCCGGTTGCCGCCCCAGGCGGGGCGGGCCGCGGCCAGCGTGACGATGCCCAGGACACCACCGATGATGCCGACCGGCACCGGCGTGTCCAGGAAGGGCACGCTGACCAGCCAGAAGATGTCCAACGCGCCGAGTGCGACGAGGATGAGCAGACCGGTGGAGCGCTTCATGACTTTCTCCCATCAAGACCGGAGCGCGATCGCGCATGCCGTCACGCTAGGAACGCGCGAGCGCGAATCCATCCGGGCAAACACTCAGCGCGGTACTCAGTGGCGCCGCGGGCGCGTCGCGTACCAGGCGGCGATGCGGGTGCGCGAGTCGAAACCGAGCTTGGTCAGGATGTGCGTGATGTGGTTCTCGACGGTCCGCTCGGAGAGGTGCAGGCGGCTCGCGATCTGCCGGTTCGATAGGCCCTCGGCGACCAGGGCGGCCACGTCTTCCTCGCGCGCCGACAGCGTCGGCTCGCGGCGCGCCGATCGGATCTGCGCGGCGAGCGGCGCCATGCCGAGCCGGTCCGCCATGCGCAACGCCGCGTCCAGGTGCGCCTCCGCGGCCCGGGCGTCGCCCGGACCGCGCCGCGCCAGACCGAGGCGGGCGAGGTGCCAGCGGCAGATCGCTTCGTACGGGGGTGAGCCCGCGACCCGGCTCGACGCGAGCGCCTCGTTGAGATGCCCGTCGGCGACGTCCCAGTCCTCGACAAGGATCGCCAGCATGCCGAGGTACAGGGCGACCGGACCCTCGTTGGGGGCGTGCGCGGCGCCAGTGACGTACCGGTGAGCGTACGGCAGCAGGTGATTGTAGATCGTCTTGGCCGACACCCGATCGTCGAGCGCTACGCACAACTCCGCGTGGCCGGCCGCGGCGACCATCCACTCCATAGCGTGGCGGGGAAAGGAGTCCAGGCGCGGCGCGAGCCCGGCCCACAGCGCGCCGGCCTCGTCGAGCCGACCCGCCGCGACCAGCTCCAGCGCGTACCAACCGCGGGCGAA